>JAEYUU010000352.1 GCA_023429545.1 Verrucomicrobiota bacterium | reverse complement strand
GGATCACCTCAACCGGGCAGGCGCCGCGCGACTGGCGGGCATGATCAGGCCGTGGATGGAACAGTGCGAGAAGGAGAAGTAGACCCGGGCATTGGCCTGGCTCAGAGACCAAGCGCCTTCCGCGGATTCTCAATGGAGACGCGCATCAACTCCTCCTGGGTGAGTCCGATGTGCTTCGCATTGTTTTCCTGGATCCGTGGCCAGGTGACCGTGGAGCCCACGAAGTGTGAGCCGTCGGGAGATCGAGCCACGAGATCCTCCCCAATGAGAATATCCCAGCCTGCCAGGGTGAATCGACCGGGTCCGAGACGCGAGGCGCTGATGGCATCCGTCACGAAAATGCTATGCTCCAGGCCCGCGCTGCGGAGGTAGTTCTGCAGCGCGAAGAACTCGATGTGCACACCATCGGGGATGAAGCAGAGCCACAGGCGATCCCTCAAAGAGAGGGCCCTCTGAATGATGTTGTCGTGCCGGTGCATGAGCATGGGGCAGCCGTTGCCCACGTGGGTGAACATGCGCAGCCCGTGATCACATGCGGCAGCGAGCACTTCACGCGAGGGATTGCAGTGTCCCGCGGAGACGCAGATTCCCTGATCGCTGAGCCATTGGGTGGTGGCATATCCGGCATCGTTTTCGGGCGCAAGAGTCACTACCCTGGCCAGCCCTCCCGCGGCATCGATGAGTTGTTTCGCATGCTCGACCGTGGCGGGCTTCACGGCATGCGGGGGATGCGCGCCCACATAGCCCTTTTCGCTGTTGGTGAAGGGTCCCTCGATGTGGATCCCGGCGATCATCTCTCGCGCCAGGGGATCTTGCTCGCGCAGCTCCACCAGCGTGCGCATGCGCCGGGACATGGTGTCCAGATCATCCGTGATGAAAGTGGCCAGGATGCCCTGAACGCCGTCCTCCTTCAAACATGCACAGGCATGATGCAGCGCCTCTGCCGTGAGGCCTTCCCGATTGAAGTCGGTGCCTGCGTAGCCATTGACCTGAAGATCGAACATGACCTGAGCAAAGGGGATCGCGCCGTGGCATGCAAGCCATCAGCGTTCGCGGAAAGGTGCGGGAAGTGATATTTTGATCACGGCGGGCGGTCTGCCAGGGCTTGCGCAGGGCGTGGGAGTGACCATGGTGCAGGAGGAGTGCGGCAGCCGCCATCCCCGCACGATTCGTATTCACGCCATGGATTCCCACATTTCCATCTTCCGCGAGGTGCAGCTTCCCCCCGACTGCAAGGGCCGCTTGTTTCTCACGGGCATGCCCGGCAGGTATCAGGACATCCAGCACGCGCTGGAAGCATGGAATGCGCTGAAGGCGAAAGTGGGCAGGGAGCGGATGATGCTGGTGAGCCTGGTCGACGAGATGGAGGTCCACCGGAAGTCGCCGGAGTTTGCAAAATCTCTTCGTGCCGGCTTGTGGGAAGGGGAGCGGCTTTCCTGTCCCATCCCCGACTTCGGCGTTCCCTCCGATGACAAGGCATTTCGTGAACTCATCGTCAACGTTGCCACCGCCATGCACGGGGGCACGAATGTGGTGCTCCATTGTGGCGCCGGCATCGGGCGCACGGGCATGGCTGCGGTGTGCGTGCTTGCTGCCTTGGGCGTCCCCATCAAGGACGCGACTCGCGTGGTGCACGCCGCAGGCAGCGGACCCGAAACAGCGGAACAGGCCGCGGTGGCGACACGGTTGTTTGGTTAGTCAGCGAAGTTGAGATTGCAGCGGCATCTCACGCGAAGATTTCCTTCACCACGTGACCGGCGACGTCCGTGAGGCGGAAGTCGCGACCCGCATAGCGATGGGTGAGCTTCTCGTGATTCATGCCCAGCAGCGCGAGAATGGTCGCGTGCAGGTCGTGGATATGCACCTTGTTCTCCTGCGCGAAGTAGCCGTAGTCATCCGTGCTGCCGTAGGCGATGCCGCGCTTCACCCCGCCACCGGCCATCCACATGGTGAAGCCGTGTGGATTGTGATCACGCCCATCCTTCCCTTGCGCCGCGGGAGTGCGGCCAAACTCACCGCCCCACAGGACCAGCGTGTCATCGAGCAAACCGTGTGATTTCAGATCCTTGAGCAGGCCGGCGATGGGCTTGTCCACCTCGGCTGCATTCTTCGTGTGTCCCTTGTAGAGACTGCCGTGCTGATCCCACTGCACTTCACTGTCACTGTGCGTCACCTGGATGAAGCGCACGCCACGCTCGGCAAAGCGCCGCGCCATCAGGCACTGACGGCCGAAGTTCGCGGTCACGGGGTTGTCCATGCCGTAGAGCTTCTTCGTGGCCTCGCTCTCGCTGGAGACATCCTGTGCCTCCGGCATGGCCATCTGCATGCGGAAGGCCAGCTCGAAGGAATTGATTCGCCCCTCCAGGGCAAGGTCCGGGCCGGACATCAGCAAGTGCTCACGATTCATTTGTGCCAGCAGATCGAGCTGCTCGCGCTGTACCGCCGTGCTGAGATGCGTGTTGCGAATGTGCTTCACCATGGCCTGGCTGGATGGCACGGCGGCATTGCCGATCGGTGTGCCCTGGCAATAGGCTGGGAGGAAGGCGGCACCCCAGTTGTTCACTCCGCCGTGGGCGAGCGTGGGACAGATGGTGATGAACCCAGGCAGGTTCTCGTTCTCCGTGCCGAGTCCATAGACGACCCACGATCCCATGCTGGGACGCACCTGCACATCGCTGCCGGTATGCAGCTTCAACAGTGCGCCGCCGTGTGCCGGATTCGTGCCGTGCATGGAGCGGATGACACAAAGCTCATCCGCGCACTGCGCGACGTGCGGGAAGAGTTCGCTGATAGGAAGCCCGCTCTGGCCGTACTGCTTGAACTTCCACGGCGACTTCAGCAGCTTGCCGGTCTCTGCAAACTTGATGCGCGGCTGCTCAAACGGATACACACCACCATCATCACGCTGAAGCAGCGGCTTTGGATCAAAGGTGTCCACATGGGAGGGGCCACCCTTCATGAAAAGGAAGATCACCCGGCGCGCGCGAGGTGCGAAATGTGGATTCTTCGCTGCGAGGGCATTCGCGACCGAAGGAGCAGCCGATCCTTCCCTGGCGAGCAGGCCAGCAAGTGCGAGATGGCCAAAGCCAGCCGCGCTGCGCTGCAGCATGGAACGTCGGGAGAGCATGTGAGGAGTAGCGTTCATCATCGCAGGTACATGAATTCATTCGCTGCCATGAGGGTGTGGCAGAGCAGGGACCAGGCTTCGCGGGCATCGGATTTTCCCTTCACAAAAGTCAGCGCGCGCTGTTCCTCATGGGGGGTGGCTGTACGGGCGTACAATGCTTCATAGGCGGCCTGCACACGCGCGGCATCCGAGGAACTCTGCTCCAGCAGCTTCGCGGCAAGTTTGTCCGCGGACTTCGTGGTGAGCGGCGAGTTCAGCATGATCAGCGCCTGGGGCGCGATGACAGTGGCATTGCGGCTGCCGGTGGGCATCGTGGGATCCGGGAAGTCGAACTGCTCCAGCAGATCGTAGAGATTGTTCCGGATGATCGGAAGGTAGAGCGCGCGACGTGGCGAATCATACGTGGTCGCATCCTTCGAGGTGTGATTGAAGACAAACTCGCGATTGCGCAGCGGCACCGTCTTTCCGCCTATCTCCAGACTGAGGGAGCCACTGGCAGCAAGCAGCGCGTCCCGGATCTGCTCCGCTTCGAGCCGCTGGAGATTGGCGCGCCACAGCAGCTTGTTCTCTGGATCCACGAGCGCTGGATCGGGAGAGGAGGAGGGCTGTCCTGCGGAAGGATGCGTGGAAGCCATCTGGTACACGCTGGATTTCATCAGGAGACGGTGCATGTCCTTCACGCTCCAGCCGTTCTCCATGAAATTGCGCGCTAGCCAGTCTAGCAGTGCGGGATGGGAGGGCTTGTCTCCCAGGATGCCAAAGTTGTCCGTGGTGCCTACGATGCCGCGTCCGAAGTGCCAGCGCCAGATGCGATTGGCCATCACCCGGGCTGTCAGCGGGTGCTCGGTGCTGGCCATCCAGCGGGCGAGCTCAAGACGACCGCTCTGTTTCGCGGGGAAGACCGGCTTCGTAAAGGAGACGCGCATCACCTGAGGGAAGCCTCGCTCGATTTCCTTGCCGAGCGTGAGGTAGCTGCCACGGATGTGAATCGGCAGCGTGCGGGTAACGGTGCCATCCGTCACGCCCATGAGTGAAGGCGGATCCGGCGTCTTGCTTTCCAGCGCCATGAGCGCGGACTGCATTTGTTCCACCTCGGCGAGCATGGTCTGATCGAAGGCGTGCGCATCCTTGTCAGGCATCACGAGGAATCCACCAGCATCATTGAGTGCATCATGGGCCGCGATGCAATCCGGTTCGGTGGGCTTCACGGCCTTGGGATCTTTCTTCTTCGCGGCGGCGAGTGCTTCCGCGGCATCCCTGAAGAGCTTGCCGTAGTGCCTGCGCACGCCTTCCGCATCGCCTGCCTTGGCAAGAGCATGCCACCTGGCGAAGAACTCATTCTCCGTGGCGCGGGTCAGATACTGGCGGCAGGTGAGCAGATAGCGTGCGCGCAGGCCGTGCCGGGCGGCCACCGCCTCCACCTCCTTGAAGTCAGGATCGTCCGGCAGCTCCACGGAGGCGGCGAGGTAGTCCGCTGCCTGGCGCTGCAGGTCTGCCTTCAGCGCGGCACGCGTGTCGGCGTTGTACTTCGTAATCTTCGCCCGTTGGGCTTTCACATCCGCCTCGTGCTTCTTCTTCGCTTCAAGATCTGCCGGAGTGGCGAGGCTGTGCTCGTACCAGTATTTGATCGCGCCCATCTTCTCATCCGCGAGGCTCCTGGTGCTGCGGAAGATGGCCGCCATGGCATAGTAGTCCTCCTGCGAGAAGGGATCGAACTTGTGATCATGACAGCGCGCGCAGCCGATGGTCATCCCCAGGAAGGCCTTCCCCAGCGTGTCGAGCTGGTCATCGATGATGTCCATTTCCAGCTTCCGCACATCCGGTTCCGCGAGCACTTTGGCGCCCAGTGAGAGGAAGGCGGTGGCGGTCAGTGCATCCTCGCGGGAGGACACATCATGCGTGGGCAGGAGGTCGCCAGCGAGCTGCTCAATGAGGAACTGATCGTAGGGCTTGTCTTCATTGAACGCACGCACCACGTAGTCGCGATAGCGCCAGGCATGACCGAGGGCGACGTTTTCATCGAGGCCGTTGGAGTCTGCGTAGCGGGCCACGTCCAGCCAGTGACGGCCCCAGCGTTCCCCGTATTGGGGTGAGGCCAGCAGGCGCTCAATCACACGATTGAATGCATCCGGCGATTCATCCGCGAGGAAATCGGAGACTTCCTTGGGCGTGGGTGGAAGACCGATGAGGTCGAAGGTGGCCCGGCGGATCAAGGTGCGCTTGTCCGCGGGAGGCGCGGGACTCAGCCCTGACTTTTCAAGTGACTGGAGGATGAAGGCATCTACCGGCGTCTGCACCCACGCGGTGTTTTTCACCGCTGGCAGCGTGGGCTCGCTGAGGGGGGCAAAAGACCAGAACTTGCGACCTTCCGCGAAGTTGATGCCCTGTTTCGTTGCTGCCGCCGCAACGGCTTTCTTGGGTTCGCGCGGATCCGGCGCGCCCATGGCCACCCATTTCTCCAGGTCACGAATCTGCTCCGCGGTGAGCTGATTCTTGGGCGGCATCTGCATGTCGCGATTCTTGTAGCGAATGGCCTCGATGATCCTGCTCTTGTCCGGATTACCGGGCACGAGTGATGGCCCGGAGTCACCACCGATCAGCATCGCCTCGCGATGGTCCATCGTAAGACCACCCTTCACCTTCTTGCCTTCGCTGTGGCATTCGTAGCACTGCTCCACCAGCACCGGTCGGATGCGCTTTTCGAAAAAATCGACTTCCTCCGCGGAAGGTGCGGCGAGCACACCGCAGGCGGGAATCACACAGGCGAGCGCTGTCAGACGAAGCAACATGGTGGGCAAAGCTGGCGGGTGGGGTTGAGGAATACGTGGTTGGGACAGTGATGCTGTCAGCGGGCGAGCTGGCGGATCTCGTCATCGGTAAGGGCGCGGGAGAGGACGCTGAACTCGTCCATGCAACCGGCGAAGTTCCGCACGGGCTGCTGGCGCTTCTCGGGGGTGGGTGTCCAGTTGCCAAGCTCCACCAGTCCGGGAGAGAGTTGCACGGCCTCCTTGATGGGATGCGTGGAGAAGCGCGTGCCATTGACGTAGAAGCGGACTTCGCGGGCATCGAGATCGTACACCATGGCCAGATGCACCCACTGGCCGAAGCGCTCGGGAGTGAAGAGCACTGGGCTGATGTAGTCCTGCCAGCGCACCGGCACACCCTGTCCGGGTTTCCCCAGGCCTTCACCCACGCCGAGGCACAGGGAGCCGTCATGCAGTACCTGCCAGTGCATGTAGCCCGCGCCCAGTCCCTGAGTCATGCAGAGGGAACTCTGGCGCACATTGAGACCGTGCAACTGCACGCTCGCGGTTGCGGTCAGTTGGCGATACTGGCCGGGAATATTCAGGCGCACACGATCGCTCAAGCTGCGGAACTGCAGTGCCTGCTTGCCCGGCCAGCGGCCTTGCGTCCAGGTGCAGCCCACGATGGTGCCGGCGGCAATGTCCGGGCCGTTCTGCGCGGCATTCTTCAAGGAGCGGGCTCCTGCGCCATCTTGAAAATCGAGACGCAAGAGCAGTGCCGGATCGCGGAGCTGTTGTGCCGCAGTTTGCTGCCATGATTCAAGCGCGTGACGTTGCGAAGCCTGCACCCGGGAATCCAGGTCACGGCTGAAGGCGAAATCCGTGGCATCCGCTGTCATCATATCAGCGCCTTCCATGCGCGAGGCCTGACCGGTGGTGAGCAGACGCATGGGTGATTGCGGGCGATGCAGTTCCACCTCGCCCTTGAAGACATGGAGCGCGGGGGTGTCGCTGTTCAGATCCAGTCCGAACTCGGTGCCGAGATCCACCAGATCACCCTTGGGTGTGCCAATGCGGAAACCCCGGGCATGCGGGGGCACTTCCGCGCTGAATCGTCCGCTCTTGCAGTAGGCCTCGCCTGCGGACACCAGCCGGATCTCCGCCGGCCCCTCGATGCACAAGCGTGCTCCCTGGAAGAACTCAATCTCCGCCACACCGCTGCTCAGCTTCAGCTCGCCGGGGGAGAGGGGTTCGTTGAGCGAGGGTGAAGCAGTCCCCTTTTCCCACACGAGATCCACCCCGCGCGTGAGCACGGCCACGGCGGAGGTGGTGGCTTCATCCTGGATCACGAGATTGGATCCACTGGGGGAAATGCCCGGTGCCGCAGGCTGCGGCCACACGGCCCAGGTGACCGCCCCAATGACAATCCCGGCGGCCATGGCTGCGGTGATGCGCCATGCCATGCCGCGCTGGGGGCGGGCCTTGGCGCTAGTCGTGGTGGTTTGCGCCGGAGCGCTGCTCCGGATCAGGGTCTGTGTCTTATACACAACTCCGAGCCCACGAGACC
>JAEYUU010000331.1 GCA_023429545.1 Verrucomicrobiota bacterium | reverse complement strand
AGCGAGAATCCCGGCAGAGGCCGGCCGGCCGCATCCTCCAGTGCGACCTTCACGCCGCCGGCGGCGGAGGTGGCGAAGTTCAGGGAGAGCTGCTTGCCTGAAAAGGTCAGCAGCTTGGTCACCATCTCGCCGCCGTGATAGTCGGCCCGCAAGGATGCAAAGCCATCGAGCCGCAACGAGTAGCGCCGCAGGTGCGCCGTCGGCTGGGCATAGTCCTGATTCACATACACCGACATTTCGGATGGGCCGGTCTGCACCACGTTCAGCGCAGGATAATTCGTGCGTGAAACCCAGTTCTGTGCGCCGATGCCGCCCCGGATGAAGCCTTCCGGAAATGTGCGGTCATAGACGCCCACATTCCCGGCTCCATCGGCAGGCCGGGTGGTCATGAAGATGGCATCAGAGGTGTCTTTGAAGTAGCCGGGATTCACCTTGATGGTGGCGGCCTGTTCGTCGGTGAGCACGCGGCGTCCGGGCATGAATCGCGCCGCGATGGCCACATACAAATGAGGTGCGCGGAAGTAAGGGCCGGTCTGGTTGGTGTAGAGATGCTCGATGGGAGCTTCCACCGCCGGATTCCGGTACTCCATCAACACCGGAGGCGACCATTTGATGAAGTCAGCACTTTCGCTGCGCACGATGCGCCTGATGTTCTTCTCGAACACCCGGTAGTAGCAGAGATACTTCTGCTCTGCCGCCGACCAGAAGGGGACGTTCTGCGAGTCGAACATGTACTTGTACGGCACCATGGCCTTCGTGATGACTGGTTCCGGCGCCAACTTCTGCCAGTTGAGACCATCGGCGGATTTCCATGCGACCAGCCCACCGCTTTCCATCGTGCCACCAAGCGCCTTGAAGCGCTCGTCCTCAGGCACACCGGGACGCTCGTCGCGGAACGGGCTGAAGTTGTGGGTGGATGTGTTGGCGTTCATGAGGACGACGTTGTTCTTGCGCGTCCCTTGCACTTCAAACGCGCCGACCTCCGGCCGGGTCCAGTGAATGCCATCCCTGGACTCCGCGCAGCAAGTGACCTCATCAGGGCTGCCATCCTTATTGGCCACCGGTTTGCCGCGATAGTAGGCGCGCAGGTGCTCTCCTATGCGGACGATGCTGACGTAGCCGCTGAACGCGCCCTCCCAGGGGGCATCGAACTTCAGCGCGATGCCTTCATCCCGTGGTGTGTGCATCTGCAAGCGGGCACCTTCGAGCTTGTCGATCAGGAAGTGATCCACAAGCAGTTCGCGGCGGCTGCCGATATTGATCACGGTGGCCGCCTTCCCGGCCTTGGGTTCAGCGGCGGCGGGCAGTTTCCAAATGACCGTGCCCATATGATACCGCTGATGGCTGGCGACTCCGGCCGCATAATAGGCTGTCACAATCTCCCCGCCCGGCAATTGGACGCTGGAGGGATAACCACAGTCGCCGCTGGAGAGATCGCTTACCAGAGAGATGGGATCGCTCCAGGTAACGCCTCCGTCAGAGCTGAGTTTTGCTTCCACGCCAAAGCGACCCTTCACGCGATTGCCGTAGCTCAGGAGCACCCGCCCGTCGGCCAGCACAATGAGGTCGGCGGGGTGCTGCGCTCCCACGGTCGCCGCTCCGGTGCATTTCCACGTCGCGCCATGGTCGTCGGAGGTGAATAGGTCGAGGTGTTGATCATCGAGCGTGCGCCCTGCGGCGAGCAAGCGGCCGCCGGGCAATACCGTCAATGTCGTTTCATTGATGTTGCCTTTGCGTATCGCACTTCTGACCTTCCACGTGCGGCCGTCGTCCTTGCTCACGTAGAAATAAACATTGAACTCCTTGGTGGGGCCTGACCAACAGTAGATGCACACTCCCAGTGCGTCATCGGCCAGTTTGACGATGTCGCCGAAAGGAATGATGCGTGTCGGCCCGTCGGGCGGTGGTGGCATCGGTGCCGCCTCCCGTGTCCAAGTCCGGCCTCCATCGCTGGAGCGGCAGATCCACATCGGCAGGATGTCGGCCTCATCCGGAATTCGGTGGCCGCGCTCGGTGCCCGGCGTGGGGCGGTTGCTCCATCCTGATGAGATCACGATCAGGCTGCCGTCGCGCGCGAGACCGGCAGCGACGTTCATGCGGTTCGAGCCCGGGTCATGGGGAGCGGGCGTGCCGCGCTTTTCCCAAAGGCGTCCGTCGCGGCTGGCCCAGCACTCGACATCTCCCTCCCATTTGCCATGCGTGGGCTGGTTGAAGATCGTGGCGATGATCGTGCTGTCCGGCAGCGGGGTGAGGTTGGGCCAGCAACAGACGTTGTCGATGGCGACGAAGCGCTGGAGGACGGTGGCTGATGTGGCGGCGGGGTTATCGTCGGCATGAAGCAGAGCGGACTGGGAACTGAGGAGCATCAGCGCGGCGGCGGCTGCCCGCGAGGAACGAAGAAGGTTCTTGATGGTCATGATAGTGGGTTACGGGGCGGATTGCTGAAATTAAGGAGCGAATCGGAGCGCAAAGGGATCCGCTTCCTTCAGGCTGCTGCCGGCAAATCGCGGCGTAGGGGCGTCGTGGGCTGGACGGTGTCCGCGTTCACATCATACGACATTTCCTCGGGTCCGCTTGGCAGGATGTCGAGTGCGGTGTTTGCGGTCAGCGCGAGGCATGAGCAGGCGAACAATGTCGCCAGTGCATGCGATCGGAAAAAGCCGTGGTGGGTCTTGCGCATGGTAGATGGTTATTTCCTGAGAAACTTCTGGACGCGCTTGCCGATGATATCCCCGGCATAGACGTTTCCGGCGTCATCCACGGCGATGGTGTGAAACCAATTAAGATCGCCCGGCTTCTCCTGGCCGTCCTCGCCTTTTGGCAGCGTATGGAGTTGGAGCACTTTGCCCGTCGTATCGAATTTTACAAAGAGTTGGTCCTTGGGCGGACAGCTTAGCGGTGCGGTGGGATACTTCGGGTGAATGCGCCATTGCATGGGTGACGAACCGCACACCCAGAGTTCGTCCGTCGGCGACATCCAGAATCCCCAAGGAACAAGAATGTTGTTCCAAATGTCGAGGAGCTTTCCCTCGGCATCGAAGACCTGGATGCGCACGTTATTGCGGTCGGCCACATAGAGACGACCTTTCGAGTCCGACACAATCGCGTGGGGGATGCTGAACTGGCCTGGTTCGGTCCCGAGCGTACCCCATGCTTTGATGAAGCGGCCGGTCTTGTCGAAGTGGACGATGCGGCTGTTGCCATAACCGTCGGCGACGAAGATGTCTCCATTGGGTGTGAAGGTGATGCCGGTGGGGCTGTGGAAGTGCGACTCATCAACCCCGGCCACACCCAGCGTGCCAAGGGTAAGCATCAGCTTGCCATCCGGCGCGAACTTGCGCGCCACGTGCAGTCCCGCGTCCACGAGCCAGACGTTGCCATCCCGGTCGAAGGCGACGCAGTGCGGCACGGTCTTCGGGTCTTCTTCATGCCAGCCTCGGAGGTAGCGGCCATCGGCTGTATAGACCTGCACCACCGGGTTCGCGCGGGTGTAGATCCATACGTTGCCTTCGCCATCGAGAGTGACGGAGGCGACCGCCGCCCCTTCCGCGTTGGCTGGCCGCTGCGGCCAGTCCGGCAACACTTCGTAATCCGGCACGAGATTGACGCGTGGATAATCCGGCAGGGGCGCAGATTCGGTTGCGGGTGTGCACGTCTTCTCGGCTGAGAAGCAGTCGGGCTGCGTCGCAAGACACAGCAGTGAAGCGAGGATGGCTGAATGTATCCCGTGAGTGCTGATCAACTTCATAGGCGATGGCGACACTCTCTGGTTGCAGCGCGAGAGAAGGCAACGTAATCGGTCTGGTAGGTTCACCCAACCAGATGGAAGTCCGGACGCCGCCATTACCCACCCTGCCTCAAAGGGTCTCCCTCGCCGCTCAAGCGGCGCAAAGCTTGCGTGAGGGCATTCGCGCCGGACGCTGGGGGGAACGTCTGCCGGGCGAACGCAAGCTTTGCGAGGAATTGCAGGTCAGCCGCGACACCCTCCGTGTGGCACTTGATGAGTTGCAGCGCCGGGGCTGGATCGAAGTTGCCGAACGGCAGAGACGACGCATCAAGCACAAGCAGGCCGTGCCCAATGCCGGCCCCCGCAAACGGGTAATCGCCCTGCTCTCCTCCCAGCCGTTTTTGGCACTGCCATTGCCGATTGCCTTCATCCTGGATGCTGTTCGGGACAAACTTTCCAAAGCGGGCAACACGGCTGAACTTCATGCCAGCCCCTCCTGCTTTTCAGCAAAGCCGGCCAAGTCCTTGGAGAAGCTGGTAAAGCAACATCCCGCGGCGGCATGGTTGGTTTTCGGATCCAAGGAGCCAATCCAGCGCTGGTTCGTTAGCCGGAAGTTGCCATGCCTGATCGTGGGATCTTGCGCGCCGTCCGCGTCTCTGCCATCCATCGACGCTGATTTCAAAGCCACCTGCCGCCATGCCGGAGGTGTGCTGCTGCGGAAGGGACACCGGCGCATCGCCCTCGTTCTTCCCCAACACGCTTACGGGGGTGACGCTGACAGTGAACAAGGGCTGATGGATGCATTGGCGAGCACTCCTGGGGCCGGTCTAGTCCCTCTCAGACACAACGGCAGCGCGGCCCACATTTGCGCTCTGCTGGACGGGATCATGCGGTCACAAGGCCCGCCGACTGCCTATGTTGTGGCCCGCACGCCCCATGTATTGACGGTGATGATGCACCTCATGCGGCGTGGCAAACGCATCCCAGAGGACGTGGCTGTCATTTCCCGCGATGACGATCCTTACCTGCAATCTACAAGTCCCATCGTCACCCGTTACGCCATCAGCCCAGATCAGCTCGCGCGCCGTGTTGTCCTGGCGGCTCGCCAAATGACGGATACTGGAGCGCTGGAACCGAAAGCCATCCGGCTGATGCCGGAGTTTATCGCTGGGGAGACAGCGTAGGTCGTGTCTGAGAACCTCAAACAGGTCTTAAATAAGTTGGACCAGGGGTATTTGATAGAAGCATGGAGTCGACATGAAAGTACGATTTCTCTGGCGGGAGCCGCTGAAAAAGCGGCTCACAAAAATGGTGGTGCCCGGGTGAATCAGGGAGGGCGCCCTCGCACCAACTTGGGCTTGCTATTGGACGCATTGTTCTACCGGTTGCGCAATGCAGGCCCCTGGCGCGACTTGCCTGAGCGTTTCGGTCCGTACTCGACCATCCAT
>JAEYUU010000283.1 GCA_023429545.1 Verrucomicrobiota bacterium | reverse complement strand
TCACACCCCCCTGACCGTCCCGGGCGCCGCGGACGTGCCGCGGTGCCGTTCATGACTGCTTCTTTTGTTCAGAGCGTGTCCGCCTTGGGCAGCATGACCACAATCATGCGCTCCTTTTTCTCCACCTTCATCTTGGCCTTGTTCACAGGGCCGGGAAGGGTGATGCGCTGGACGTACTGCGCCTTGTGCACTGACACGCCATCCGCATTTTTCTGGCTGGAAGCGCTGTCCTCCCCTTTCGCTTCGATTTCCAGCGTCTTGCCTTCCACCGTGGCCGTGACGTTTTCCATGGCACGGTCAGGCAGGAACACGCGCACCTCGTAACTGTCCCCCTTGTCTTCCACATCATAGGTGGAACCAAAGCGGTACTCATCGAAGATGTCCCGGTAGGACGGCAGGAATTTGAAGGCGTTGAAGGAATCTTCGAACACACGGTCCATATCCCGGCGCATCTGCTCCATCCGCTGCATGATCTCCGTGTCCCGGGCCAGATACGGCGGAGGGCCAGGCTGGACCTTGGATGTCGCGGATGACACTTCTCCCTTGGCGGGAGCCTTCGGGATGGTGACCACAATCAGGCCATCTGCCTGCTTGCGTTCGACCGTGGGCGCCGCATCCGCCCGCACGTTTGCGAGGGTGATGGACTGCTCGTAACGCTGCGCACCCCCTTCTTCAGGCGCGGCCACCCGGAGCGTGTCACCCGCCAGGGTCACTTCCACCTTGTCGAGCGTGCGGTTCGGCAGATTGAGGCGCAGCATGTAGCTGTCGTTCTGCTCCCTGAAATCCGCGGAGACGGCGCTGCCAGGGTTGTCTCCGGCTTTTCCTTTGCTGATCCCTTTGAGAGCCTCCCGAAACGTGTCGGACATTTTCTGCTGCCATTTTTGCAGATGCTCGGTGATGCCTGCGGCTCCTTCCTTCACACCTTCGGCGCCGCAGGCTGGCAGCGCCGCCTGGCAGCATACGAGCATCACAACAAGCGCTGGAGCCAGCGTCCGGCTTCCCAGCATGGGTGGTATGTGGAGTTTCATGGATTTATCTCCTCTCTTCAATTGGGTGGTTGCATGCATTCGACAAAGGCTGCCAGTTCACGACAGCTCAATGGTACGGGGTTTGATGTGTTCAGATTTTGGCAGGGTGACCGTGAGAATGCCGTCCTCAAGACGCGCGGTGATGTCATCCCAGACGATGCTCGCGGGAATGGCGATGGTCCTGTGGAGTGCCTGACCTGCCTCGCCCTCGCCGCGCTTCCAGAAGCGCTGCCCGGACACGGTCAGCATGCGGTCCTTGAGTTCCAATTTAAGGTCTTCCCTTTTGATACCGGGCACCTCAAAACAGACATAGTAGTGGTCCTTGTCCTCATGGACGTCGGCGGCGAGGCTTCCCGATGAAGGTTCGGGCAGCTTGCCGCTCCAGTTCAGTTCAGGGGGCAGCAGTGCCGGGATCACCCAGGGATCCTCGCTCCACTCATTGCGGCCGGAATGAAGGCCGGGCACCAGCAGTGACGGTATACGATTGTGTATCATAATATGATTCCTCTCCATGGAAGTTAGATTTGAATGGGATGCTCTTGTTGCACCGCCTCGTACCGCCCCCATGAGCAGAGCCTCGCGGCGACCGCACGCCATGGACTCATGACGCGGGTGATTCCTGGCAGGTCCCGCAGCAGGGCGGCCAGAATGATGGCTCCTACGATGACAGGACAGAAAAGGATGATTGCCGCCAGCAGCGCGGCTCCCATGAAGGGACGTGGAAAGAGACGGACAAGATGGTTCATAGGCGGAGATTCTCTTGCAGTTCTTTGGGTGAGAATGTCTGGACGTTGGGCCGGGAATGCATCCGCCCAGTCGAGTCGGAGGATGCCCTTTCCTGGCTGCGCGCCCTGCCTCCGCTCCGCGCATGGCACGCGGAAGGCGGAGGCAAAAGCGGCGGCTCAATTCACCTTCACCTCGATCTGGCGCGGAAGCGCCTTCTCGTGCTTGGGAACCTGGATCTGGAGAACTCCGTCGTTGAAGCTGGCGTTCACCTTGCCGGGATCAGAATCGTTCGGGAGCGCAAACGTCCGGAAAAAGGTTCCGTAGGGCCGCTCCATGCGGTGAACTTTGCGCCCCTCCTTCTGCCCAGTGGGTTTCCGCTCCCCGCTGACGGTCAGACGACCGTTCTCGAGCGTGATTTTCACGTCCTCCTTGCGGACCTGCGGCAGCTCTGTGGTGATGATGTATTCCGTGGGATCTTCCACAATATCCACGAGCGGGGCCCAGGGCTGATTTTCGCTCTCGGAGCCTCCGTTGGAGACACTGGGGGCCAATGCGTTGAAGACACGATTCTGGAGGTTTTCAATCTCACGAATAGGATTCCATCGCATAACGGTATTCATGGCTTGGGATGTCTGGGTGGTTGGAGAATGGGGATAAGGGTTGTTGACCGGCCCGCCCCATCGAGCCAGCCAGTTACGCGGCGTTTGCGCGCACAAAATCCCCCATACAAATTCCATGCCAACGCGGCGACCGCATAATGCTTTGCGTTTCAATCGGATAGGCTTCGCCCACATC
>JAEYUU010000255.1 GCA_023429545.1 Verrucomicrobiota bacterium | reverse complement strand
GAAATCCACAGCCCGCTCTGGCCATATTGCTTCCAAGTGCGCCGTGACTCCAGCAGTGGCGCGCCGCTCTCCCCCATCGCGAGCACCGGTTCCTTGAAGCTGGGCGGCAGTGGCTGACCGGAGAGCTGATTGAGCAGCGGTTTCCTGTCAAAGGTGTCCAGATGGCTGGGGCCGCCTTCCATGAAACAGAAGATCACACTTTTGGCGCGTCCGGCATGCTGTGGGATTCGCGTCAGAGCCGCACTGCCCTGGCTGGAGGCTCCGAGCACGGGCTCACGCATCAGCGCGGCAAGCGCCACGGCGCCAAATCCGCAGCCGGCGCGGCTCAGAAACTGGCGGCGGGAAGTGGGAATATCGTAGTTATGGCAAGGCATGGCAGGAGCTTAGTGGAGGTACAAAAATTCATTCGCATTGAGCAGCACATGGCAGAGGTCGGTGAGCGCCTGCAGGCGGGGATCTTCCGCTCCCCCCGTTCGATCTGCGCCGGCCCACTGAAGCGGAATGACCGGCCCGTTCTTTGCATTCCATGCAGCGATGGCCGGCACCGCCCAAGTGTCGGCGTCAGGGTTCATGGCGGATTCTGGGAGATGCCCCCGAATGATGCGGGCGGATTCGATGCGGCCATCCCACTGGTGGGACGGCGCACGCTTCGTCACGCCGCCGATGACCAGGTCAGATTCTCCTTTGCTCAGTCCTGATCGCACCGTGTGTGTTGCAACGGACGTGAGCACCGGTGCATTGACGCGGCCGATCTGCTGCACCCGGAACGTGACGGTGTGGGTATTGCATGAGACATCCACCACCACATGGTAGGTGGCGCCAAGTTCCAGCCTCAAGTCGGATGCCACTGGTTCATAGGTGAGGTTGCGATTCTCATCCTCGCCCACCAGTTGGATGATCAGGTTGCGTGGCTTGAAGCGCGACTTCTCGCCTGTCACGCCGATGCTCCATCCAAAGTCCTCCACGCCATCGCGCCCGTTGTTCCATCGGGAGGCGATGGTCCGCACGGAGGCAGCCGCGTCGACGCTCTCAAGCTTCACCACGGCTTCCACAGTGAACTCGTCCCCTTCCTTTTCATCCGATCCTGCCACCAGACGCTCATGCGGGGTATTTTCCTTGAACTGGCTGGCATTGGCCAGTTCAACGGGAGTTGGCGGCGGGGGCGGCTCGTCTGAGGAGATTCGCTTTTCGATGAAGTTTTCCGCGAGCTTGGTCTCCTTCACGCTCGGAGGACGGCCAAGTGCGTACTGCCACACCTCCTCAATGGAGGAGACCCGGGTCGCGAGCTTCCTGGCTCGGGCGAGGGTCCAGTCTCCATTCACCATCAGCAGGGCCTGGGTGGGAGTGGTGGTGCTCTGCCGCTCGGAGGTGCTGGCGAAGCCCGCTGGAGCATCAAGGCTGCGCAGAAGCTCGTTTTGATTGTTGCGCTTCTTAATCGTGTAGATGGAGCGGCGCACGCCATTTCCATCCGTGGAAGGGCCGCCCGCCTGCGGATCGAGTTCACCGCTGGCGGCCAGCATGGCATCACGCGCTTGCTCGGCATCCAGTCTCCGTGGATTGAATCGCCACAGGTACTTGTTCGCCGGATCGAGCTTCGCCGCCTTTTCCGGCACGGCCCGGTGGGCCGTCTGCCTGTACGTCGCGGAAAGCAGGATTTCCCGCTGGAGTTTCTTGAGGCTCCATCCCCCTTTGAGGAAACGCCGTGTCAGGTAGTCCAGCAATTCAGGATGCGAGGGTTCCTCACCGAGTTCGCCAAAATCATTGGGTGTCTCCACCAGTCCCCTCCCAAACAAATAGTGCCACACCCGGTTGGTGATGACCCTCGTGGAGAGCTGGTTTTCAGGTCTGGTAATCCAGGCCGCAAGCGCGGTCCTCCGTCCGGTGGAATTCGCCTGAGGACGAATGGCGGGGGGCTCCGGCTCCAGCAGGGTGAGATATCCTGGCGGAACGTCCTTCTCGCCGTTGCGGGTCTTGAGCAGATTCGGCGGCCCCTTGGCCGAGGCATCCGTGGCCACAAAGGCATCGATGAGCGGCGCGGGCTTGATGTCATTGAACTTTTCCAGCTCCTTCACCAAGGCCAGGTAGCGCTCCTTCTCCTCGGGCTTCTTGATGGACTTGAGCGGATCAAAGCGTTCGCGCTCGTACGCCATCTGCCGCTCGCAGAAGTAGGAGAACTGCCAGTCCTGCGGCTCGCGCTCCTCGGGCTTCTTGTCCACCATGGCGCGGATGTCCGCCTGGAAGCGCTTGTAGGCGTTTTCGATGTTCTTCGCGATCATGGGTTCGATGATGGCGTCAATCTGCGCCCGAATGTCCGCCGTGGCCGCCTCCCATTTGGCCTGGGCCGCGGCGAATTGCTCCTTCTGCGCATCCGTCGCGAGCTTCATGTCATCGCGCCAGCGGACCGGCGAAAAGAAGGCGCGGAGCCGGTAGTAGTCCTCCTGGAGAATGGGATCGAACTTGTGATCGTGGCACCGGGCGCAGCCCACGCTCAGTCCCAGGAAAAGTTCCCCGGCGTTGTCCGTCATGTCCGCGAGTATGACCTCATACTGCCCGCGCGCATCGCGCTGGTTGTACTCATAGATCGGGGCGCGCAGATAGGACGTGGCAACCAGCACCTCCGGATTCTTGGGGTCGAGTTCATCCCCCGCGAGCTGCTCGCGCACGAACTGGTCATACGGCTTGTCGGCATTCAGGCTCTTGATGACGTAGTCCCGGTAAGTCCAGGCAGCAGGGCGCAAGGCGTCCTGATTGTAACCGTCGCTTTCCGCATACCGGGTGAGGTCCAGCCAGTGCTGCGCCCAACGTTCGCCGTAGCGCGGGCTGGCCAGCAACTCGTCCACCAGCTTGTCGTAGGCCAGGGGATCGGTGCTGTTTACGAAGGCATCCGCCTGCTCCCGTGTGGGGGGAAGACCATGCAGGCTGAAATAGAGGCGCCGCACCAGTTCACGCCGATCAGCCTCCGGCGCCGGAGTGAGTCCCAGCTCACGATGCTTCTTCGCGATGAACCCGTCGATGTCGGTGCGCACCCAGTTGTTCTTGATGACGGGCGGGACGGGATTGGCGAGTGGCTGGAAAGCCCAGTACTTCCGATCTTCCTCCGTAAAGCCGAACTTGTCCCGCTTCTGGGCAGTGACATCGGCTTTCCCCTCATCAGGCCAGGGAGCCCCGATCTTCACCCACTGCTCCAGCACTGCGATCTCCTTGTCCGGGAGCTTCTCCTTCGGCGGCATCTCCAGATCCTCAACCTCGTGCCGGATCACACCGATCAAAAGGGACTTGGCCGGGTCTCCCGGCACGAGCGCCGTGCCGGAGTCACCACCAGTTTTGATATACCCGAGGTGGTCCAGGCGCAGTCCGCCCTTCTGCTTCTTTTCGGCGTGACATTCGTAGCACCGCTTCACGAGCACGGGCCGGACTTCATTCTCAAAGAACTTCAGGGCGGCGCGACGGGCGTCAGCATCAGTATCCCCGGCAAACGCGGTACCGGCTGTGAGGCAGAGGAGCGGCAGAAGGAGTGACTTCATGGTTGCGGAACAAAAATCGATGGCGGAATCAGGCATGCACTGGCAGCCGGATTCCGTCAGGCACAGCGCAATCTCCCGTCCAGATGGCGTTCTCTGGAAGGGAGATGCATGATACGGAACCCAAAGGCGGGAGGTTCCGGATTTCGGACAACAACGTTCGTTTTTTTCGTCGGAAAGCCTCCGTTTTCGCACCCCTCCCCCAAAAGGGGGATGCCATCGCTGCCAAACAACGGAAATCGGCGGCGTATTGCTCCGATGTCCCTGACTTCGCGACCTCTCCTGCCCAGTGGCCAATGGAGGGTGAAGCATCTCCCCAGGCTTGCCGCCGTGGCGCGTGAAGAGGTTTCCGGAAATTCCGGTTCAGGCCCGACGCGTCATGGGCAGATCGCCTGCCAGCGCACCGCATGCTGCGACGCACACTTTTCAAAGCAACCTCACTCCAAGCATTGACCTCCATGTCTCCCCGCTCCGACCTCCCATCCCTGAAAAGACCGATTCGTTTCTTAACATCCAAGATGGGTATCGCGAGCCTTGTCGTGGCCCTCGGTCTTAGTTCCCCCAGCTCCGCAGCCACCGCACCGGGCGTGGGAATTGCGACGCCGGTGCCAAGTGACCCGCAACTCCAAATCTCGCTTGTGGCCGCCGAGCCGCAGATTGTCACGCCAATCGGCATCGCCGTGGATCGGCGCCAGCGCCTCTTCGTCGTGGAGTCGCACACCCACCATCGGCCACCCGAGTACAAGGGGCCATCGACAGATCGCGTCAAGGTCTTCCTCGACACCGACAACGACGGCATCCCGGATGCCCCGAAAGTGTTTGCCGAAGGATTCAAGAGCGCCATGAACCTCGCGCTCTCGCCATCGGACGAACTCTACCTCGTGCACCGCAGCGGAGTCCTGTTGCTGCACGATGCGGATGGCGACGGCGTGTCCGAACGGAGCACCACCATCGTGGAACTGGTGAGCGCGCAGGATTACCCTCACAATGGCCTGAGTGGCATCACCTTCAGCCACGACGGCTGGCTCTACCTGGGACTTGGGGAAAACTTCGGGGCGGAATACACATTGCGCGGCACGGATGGCCGCTCGATTCACACCGGTCCAGGGCGAGGCGGAAAGGTCTTCCGCTGCCGTGCGGATGGGCGTGATCTGGAGGAGGTTGCCACCGGGTTCTGGAATCCCTTCGGCCTGGAACTCGATCGCGCGGACCGGCTCTTCTGCGTGGACAACGACCCCGGGGGCCGCCCACCCTGCCGCCTGCTGCATGTCGTTCCCGGCGGCGACTACGGATACAAGCGCCGCTATGATGACACGAATGTGTTCAACGGCTGGGACGGCGAACTGCCCGGCACGCTGCCGATGCTCTCAGGAACGGGAGAGGCCCCTTGCGGCATTCTATCATGCGACCGGCTCGCGCTGCCGGGGGGCTACGCAGGCGCGCTGCTGGTCGCCTCCTGGGGTGATGCCGCCATCGAACTGTACCGTCTGCAGCCGCATGGCGCGTCATTCCGGGCCACGAAAGAGAACCTGGTGGTGGGCGAGAAGAAGTTCAACGAGGCCTTCTGCCCGGTGGACATGGCCGCAGCCCCCGATGGCTCGCTTTACATCACCGACTGGGCGGATCGCACCTCATATCCCGTCCATGGCAAGGGCCGCATCTGGCGGCTCTCGGCCAAGCCAGGCGTGAAGGTGGAGAAGCCGCTCTACGCAACACCACTTGCAGAGAAGGGGGCGGATGCCCTGCGATTCCAGCAATTGCTGGCCATCGATTCGCCGGAGCGTTCCCAGGAACTGAAATCCGCGCTCACCGATGCGGATCCCTTCATCCGTTCCGCCGCCATCACGGCGCTGGCAAAGCCCGCACTCCGCGAGTCCGTGGCGAAGGATGCAAAGGACACTGATCCCAAAGTGCGGCTCGGTGCGATGGTCGCGCAGTGGCGCAGCCAGCCCACTGATCCGGTTCCACTCCTCCGCGAGGGACTCTCTGACCCGGACGAACGGATGCGTTTTCTCGCGTTGTGGTGGGCGGGCGAAGACGGCGTTGCCGCCCTGGCGGATGACCTGGGCCGAGCCGTGGCGCAGCGGCCCACCCCCGCGCTTTTTCAGGCCTACCTCACCGCGGCTGAATTGCTTGCCTCCAGCAGCAGTACCGCATCCCAGCAGAAGGGTGTCGCGGCAAAGCCCACCGTGCCGATCAGGCAGCAGATGCTGGCCCGCATTCTCCATGACGACACGCAGCCTGCCACGCTGCATGCGATGGCCGCAGCATCCGTAACCGCCGTGAACGACGCCAAGACAGGCGGTCGGCTTCTGCACTTCGCGCGCAACGGCGATGTGCAACTCCGGCGGGAGGCGGTCCGCACCTTGGGCGCATGTCCTCTTCCCGACGTGCCCGATACCCTCAAGTCGATCGCGCTGGACAAAACACTCCCGGCCGCGTTGCGCGCGGATGCGATACTGTCGCTGGCTCGCCGTGACCCCTCGCAACTCCCGGTGCTGGCAACGCTGCTCGAAGATCGGGAACCGGACGTGCAGACGGAAACCGCCCGTGCCCTGCGCCTCGTTTCCAGCGATGCGCCTGTGAAGAAGGCCTTGCAGGAGAAGCTCGCTTCGCTGCGTGGTTCAGGTTCATCATCCGCGCTGGCGGAGCAGCTTCATTTTGCGCTCCAGTCCGGGGGCACGCCAGTAGGTGCACCCGCACGCCCCGGGTCGGCGTCCGAATGGCGCAAGGCCGTGGCCACGGGTGGCAATGCCGAGTCCGGGCAGCGTGTGTTCCTCAATCCGCTGACAGGGTGCACTTCATGCCACCAGGCGCTGGGCCGCGGCACGAGCATCGGCCCCGATTTGTCCCACGTGGCGCGCTCGCTCGACCGCGCCAAGCTGATCGACGCCGTCCTCGACCCCTCTCGCGAAGTGGCGCCTCAATATGAACATCACATCGTGACGACGAAGTCCGGTGCGGTGTACTCCGGGGTGCTCGTCCACACGGCCCTGGATGGCGCACCCTTGATCAACGCACTGGGCGCCGGACGCCTGCGGGTGCCCATGGCGCAGGTCGCGCGGCACGACACTTCGACGCTCTCGATGATGCCTGCCGGGTTGGAGAACACCATGACCGTGCAGGACTTTCGCGACCTGCTGGCATTCCTGCAGAGCCTGGAGTGACGCCGAAGTTCTGGTCGCATGTGTATGATGTAGCGCCAACCCCGGTGAGGGCGGGATTCGGTCAACCGAACAACGCCTTCACCGGCTGGCCACGATCCGTGATGGGAACCGGCCGGTCGCCGTCATAGAGTTCCTTTGAAGGATTGATGCCCAGATCGGCGAGGATGGTGGCGAAGAGGTCAGGAACGCTGCATGGATTCTCGACGGGCTTTTGGGACAGTTCGTCGGTGACGCCCCAGGCGCCGTGATGCTTCAGACCGCCGCCAGCGAGGACGACGGTGAAGGCGCTGCCCTGATGGCCGCGACCGCCGCCGCCGTCGAAGGCGGAGGGACGGCCGAATTCGGTGTTCACCACGATGAGTGTCTTGTCGAGCAGGCCGTGTGTCTTGAGATCGGTGATGAGCGTGCTGAGGGCCTGATCCAGATCCTGGATCAGGACGTGCTGCTTGATCTGGCCCTGATTGTGTGTGTCCCAGCCGGTGCCATTCACAAAATTGAGGTTGTGTGAGACTTCGATGAACCGCACGCCGCGCTGAATAAGCCGGCGCGCGAGCAGGCAGCGCTGGCCAAATTCACCGCCATAGGCGGTGCGGAGTTCCCCCTTCTCAGATTTCAGATTGAAGACCTCCATGAACTCTGGGCCTGCGAGATGCAGGCTGTCATCAAGCGCGGTGTCGTATTCACTGACCATTGGATTGAGCCGGAGATCCTTCGCGCTCTTGCGCATGGTGGCCAGCAGATCCTCCCGACGGCTCTGCCGTGATGCGCCGATGTGCTCTGGCCGCTTCAATCCGGCGGGACCTGCGTCAGTATCGAGCAGGTAGAGGAACCCGGCCTTGGCGCCAAGGAAACCCGGACCGCGCGAGAAGTTCGGATAACCGATGAGCACATACGAAGGCACTCCTTCCGCCGCAGCACCCCGTTCGCAGGCAATCATGGAACCGAGCGAGGGATACACGGTGGTGCCGCTTACA
>JAEYUU010000737.1 GCA_023429545.1 Verrucomicrobiota bacterium | reverse complement strand
AGAAGCGCGACCACCGCAAGCTGGGCCGCGAGCTGCAGCTTTTCGCCATCGATGAGAAGGTGGGTCAGGGTCTGATTCTCTGGCTGCCCAAGGGCGCGATCCTGCGTCAGGAGTTGCAGAACTTCATCAGCGAGGAACTGCGCAAGCAGGGCTACCAGCAGGTCTTCACGCCGCACATTGGCAAGCTGGAGCTGTACAAGACCAGCGGGCACTTCCCCTATTACAAGGAGTCGCAGTTCTCACCCGTGATCGAGAACGACGACCTCAAGAAGGCCGCCGCCGAAGGCTGCACCTGCGCCGAGGTCATGGAGCGACTGGATGGCATCTCCAAGAAACTGCGCGATGAGATCAATGAGCGCACCGGGAAGGACACGATCCCGGAGGACCGCGTGCGTCCTGATGAAGAGCTCTTCGATGGCGTCCTGCTGAAGCCGATGAACTGCCCGCATCACATCCGCATCTTCGCGCAGACGCCGAAGTCGTATCGTGATCTGCCAGTGCGCCTCGCCGAGTTCGGCACAGTGTATCGCTGGGAGCAGAGCGGTGAGCTGGGCGGCATGACGCGCGTGCGCGGCTTCACCCAGGATGATGCGCACCTCTTCTGCACGGAAGACCAGGTGGCGAAGGAGCTTCTGGGCTGCCTCTCACTCGTGAAGACGGTGCTCACCACGCTGGGCATGCATGACTACCGCGTGCGCGTGGGCCTGCGTGATCCGGACAGCAGCAAATTCACCGGGAACGCGGAGCAGTGGGACCGTGCGGAGGCCGCCTGCCGCGCCGCCGCGCAGAGCCTGGATGTGCCCTTCACCGAGGAGCCCGGCGAGGCCGCCTTCTACGGGCCGAAGATCGACTTCGTGATCAAGGATGTGATTGGTCGCGAGTGGCAGCTCGGCACCGTGCAGGTGGACTATGTGCTGCCCGTGCGCTTTGACCTCACGTACACCGCTGCGGACAACAAGGCGCATCGCCCGGTGATGATCCATCGTGCGCCGTTCGGCAGCATGGAGCGTTTCTGCGGCGTGTTGATTGAGCATTTCGCGGGGCATTTCCCCTCGTGGCTCGCGCCGGAGCAGGTGCGCATTCTCACCGTGAGTGAGAAGAGCGATGCCTTCGCCGCGGAGGTGCTGGGCACCCTGCAGAACGCCGGCCTGCGCGTGACCCTGGTGAATGACTCCGACAAGATTGGCGCGAAGATCCGCAACGCCCAGCTCGACCGCGTGCCGTACATGCTCGTGCTCGGGGAGAAGGAAGCGGCGAGCGGCAGCGTGGCGATTCGTCACTCCAAGAAGGGCGACCTGGGCGTGAAGCCCGTGGCGGCGTTCGTGGAGGAGATCATCGCGGAAGTCGCGGAGCGCAGGCTGTAGTGTCTCGTGAGTTGCACGCTGCTTTGTGGGAACGCAAAGCAGCGGAGCAGCAGAGATGCTTCGGAGGTTAGGCTTCCAGCCTGACAGCGGGCGTTGGGCTTCCAGCCTGACGATCGTCCGTGTCCGCAATCCTCACCGGGTGTCATCCTTGAATCCCCAGCCAATCCGCGCCCATTCGGGATTTACCCACCTATGCCACTTCTCTCGTGGTATACCGGCTTTGGCGGGATTCCTCCCAATGTACTGCACCACCCTGGCCAGGTGCTGCGCGTAGCGAACAATCGTGTCAAAGCTCTCCTGCCACCATACCCTGCCCGCCCGCTCCACCATGCGGTTCACTTCATTCGATGAAAAGCTTTTCCAGGAATGCAGAGTGTCGTCCAGCGAGTGATTGTCCAACGGCCTGAATACTGCGTGCACATGGTTCGGCATCACACAAGCCGCTCCCGTCTCGTAGCGCTTCCCATGGAAGTGAAGCAACGTATGGAGCATCAGCGCCGCGACATCATTCCGTGCGAGCCAGCAACTGCCGGAGCCTGCATCCAACCATGATTCCACCTGGCACAGGATCTCGCGCCTGCGTTTTTCTTGTTCTTCCTCGGTGGCGAAGTTTGTTTCCGCGAACCGCGTGTACATGGCGCGCAGCTGCTGAAGTTTCTCCTGGGGCAGTGAGTCCGCGAGATGGAATGTGACAAAATACGTGGCGCCGTCTTGTGTCCAGTGCGGAAGATGTCTCCGGCTGCGTTTGATTTCCCGAGTGGGATCGAGAGGCTTGAATCCTGGAGGGCCGGAGAGAAAGTCCACGCAAAATCCAAGAAGAGGCCCCAGGGGGTGTCAACTGTGCTGTAGGTGAAATTTTGCTGTGTTGCCGTCAGGCTGGAAGCCCAACGTCCGCTGTCAGGCTGGAAGCCTAACCTCCATGCAGTCTCCGCCGCTGCTCTTGAAGCAGTGGTGCCGTCAGGCTGGAAGCCCAACGCCCACTGTCAGGCTGGAAGCCTAACCTCCATCTATGGTTACACCGCAGCCGTCGAGCGCGTGCCAATCAGAGGCAGCGCGCGCAGGTGGCGCATGACGGCCTCGGTGTTGTACACAATCACGAGCAGCAGGGCGCCGGTGAGGTCGGCGATGAGCGAGTGCTGGAAGAACTGCAGGGTGGTGGGATACGGCCCGGGGACGCCGGTGGTGAGCGCCTGCACCCAGCCGGCTGCGTTCTTGGCGTAGTAGGGTTCAATCCACCAGCACAGGGTATTGGTCACCACGTAGAAGAGCACGCTGCACGCGAGGGTGCCGCCGAGGGTCTCCACCACGCCGGCGCGGCCACGGAGACGGGAGCCCCACCAGGCGGCGAAAACGTAGAAGGCGTAGGACAGGAGGATTTCATAGCGACCGCCCTGTGTCACGGCGGCGAAGCTGAAGCCATCGCAGGCCCAGTCGATGACCAGAAGGATGAGCGCCCAGCTCCACCAGGGGAGGGGACGGGGGAACATGACGGCGCCGGCAAACGCGAAGGCGACCAGCGGGCTGAGATTCGGCAAACCAGTGACGATGCCCTGCTGCACCAGCACCCGCAGAATCAGGGCTCCCCCCATGAGGATGAGCGGGAACCAGATGGTGGAGGCGGTGGTGGTGCGTTGGTCAGCCCTGTCTTGCAGCATGCGGGCATCAAACGACAAAAGAGGCTGCGGGACAAGGGGGAATTTGTCTAAGAAAGACATAGACAAAGCCGGGGGCGCACCCTACAGAAATTCTCGACCTTCTCCATGCTTCGTTCCTGGCACGCTTCCCTTTTCGCATTTCTGGCCACCTGCGCCACGGCTCTCACGCTCGCCACTTCCGCTCCGCTCCAGGCGGCCAGCTCGTACTTCTTGTTGCAGGGTCCGCTGGCACCGGGTGGCGCGTATGAGACGTACAAGTTCCGCGTGGAGTACACCGGGGTGCTCAGCATTACCGGCTTCACCCCGGAGGAACAGAACTCCGGTCTCACGCTGATGGCGGCGGTTTTCGGGAATGGCGCGGCGGTTCCCTCGGGCACGTACACGAACGGCGTGGGCTCGATGGTGGCTCCGGGCGGATTCCTCCAGGGATTCCAGATAACCGGGGGGAACCTCACCTATTCGGGAGCGTATCCCACAGGTCCGCAGTGGGGCTATTTCGCCTCGGGCGGCACGTATGTGAATACCTTCGCCGACCCCGTCATTAATGGCACCTATGACCCCGGCCTCTGGACGGAGGGCAAGACGGGCATGAGCACGCGCTACCTCACGGACGGCAGCTTCGACGCATGGTCCTTTGGCCTGATGACGGACACGGGCCAGGATGATGAGTGGGGTTTCGACATCTTTGCCTTCGCCCCGCCGGTGGGGGTGACTCCCACGCTGGGGGACTTCACCGGGTCCCAGTACACCGAGACCAAAGTCTCCGGCACGGGCCTGCCGTATTCGGTGTACCGCATCACCTCCGTGCCCGAGCCGGGCCGCGCATTCCTGCTGCTGCTGGGCGCCAGCGCGGTGCTTATGCGGCGCTCGCGGAGCAGCACTCGTCTAATATAGTGTAGATATCCCTGGCGAATCACTGCCTCCCTGCACCCGAATTCGCGCCCTCCCTTTCTCTGCCATGCGGTCCTACCACCATGCCTGCCAAAACCTTCACCGCCGGTGCGCGGGCGGGCAGGAGCGTGGGTGCGTATACAGACGCGTGCGTGGATATACAGCGGCAGCGGGCTACACGCTGATCGAGCTGCTGGTGGTCATCGTCATCGTGGCAGTGCTGGTCACCGTCGCGATGGGTGGGTATCGCATGTACACAAGCCTGGCCACGCGCGCGCATTGCTCGAACAACCTGCGGCAGCTCGGCACGGCGGTGTACCTCTACACTGCGGATAACAATGGATTCTTCCCGCCTTATGTGAAGACCGGCCCCGACGGCGGGCGGGAGTGGTTCTTCGGGAAGGAGGACTACCAGCCTGGAGTGGGGGAGGGGGACCGTGAGCTGGATCGCAAGGCGGGCCCGCTCTACCCCTACATCCAGTCCGTGGGCGGCGTGGAAATCTGCAAGGGCTTCAACTATGGCAGCGCGCTGTGGAAGGCCAAGTTCAAGGGGGCAAGCTACGGCTATGGCTACAACTGGGCCCTGGGTGGCCGCATGAAGGGGAACTCCATGAATGTGGCGCATCTGCGCAATGCGGCGTCCGTGATCCTCATGGCGGATTGCGGCCAGGTGAACACGTTCCAGAGTCCCGCCACCCCCGGCAAGCCGATGATTGAGGAGTTCTACATCATCAATGAATCCTACAAGACGATTCACTTCCGGCACGGCAACAAGGCGAACATCCTTTTTGTGGATGGGCATGTGGAGTGCCGCGCGCCCTATCCTGGCACGGAGGATCGTCGGGTAAAAGGGGAGATGCTGGGCCGCATCTCGCCGGTGGGCAGCACGGAGTACCTGAGGTGAGAGGAGGCCAGGGTCGCAGCCTGCGTGAAACTGCCGCTTCAAGACGAAGCGAACTCAGAAGCGGCGTCCCGAACTCTGGATCATTTCAATGCAACGTGTAGCCACGAGATGGGCGTTCCTGAGATATCTCCGCAGCTTGTCCCGGAGGGACACCGGAACGGTAGATATGGTTAGCGGCAAGGGCGATTTTTGAGAGTTTATGAGGCAGGCAATTTGGCAAGGTTGGCTGCAAAGGGAGTGTTGTGCTTGAGCACGCCGTAGGCCACGCGGACGAGCCGGTGCATGA
>JAEYUU010000720.1 GCA_023429545.1 Verrucomicrobiota bacterium | reverse complement strand
CCTCACCACATTCAAGGTGGAACGTGACCGCAGCCGCGTGGAGACAACTTTCCACTACAACGTCCGGCGCGTGGGCATCTTCGAAGCGCGGGTGCAGCTACCTGCGGGATGGACTGGCTGGGAGGTGGTGGGTGTGAAGGCGGATGCATGGGCCGTGGAGAAAAGTGGCAACGTGGAGATGCTTGCCATGAAACTGCCCAAGCAGACGCTTGGCGCCACCAGCTTCACGGTGCGCGGCCAGCAGCTCCGGGCCAATCCCACGGATGATGTAACGGTGCCTGTCTTCGCCCCCCAGAACGTGGCGCGGCACGATGCAAAGATCGGCGTCTCGGTGCACTCCAGCCTCGAGGTGAACACCAAGGATCGCGGCTCGCTCAGCCTTGAGGACGTGAACGCGCTGAAAGCCGCGATTCGGCTGCCCAAAAATTCCGATCCACTACAGGTTCCACAGGGAGGTGCCGTGATGCCCGACACGGAAGTCATGCTGGCCTTCCGTCATCGGGATGCCGTGCAGACCCCGGCGACGCTGTCATTCAAGCCGCGTCCGCCGCAGGTAAATGTACAGGTGCTCACCCTGGCTCAGGTGAAGGAGCAATCGACCCTCCATCAGTGGGAGCTGGCATTCGATGTGGGTTATGCCGCCATCGACAAATTCATTCTCGCCGTGCCCAAGGCCGTGGCGGATGACATTCGCCTCGTGGATCCGCAGGTGAAGGAAATTCGCAAGGACTACCAGCCTGCCAATGCGGCCCAACCGGCGCTACCGAATGCGGAAGCTTACTCACTCTGGGAGGTGGTGCTGCGCAACGAGCGCATGGGGCAGTTCACGCTGTCCCTCAGCCATGAGCAGCCGGGTACGGGCGCGCAGACTGCCACGGTGGACTTGCTGCAGGTGCACGTGCCGGGCGCATTCCAGGAAACCGGGCAGGTCGCCGTGCTCAAGGATGACAACCTGGAGATCGTCCATGCCACCGCGGAGAGCATGGAGGAGATCGATCCCCGTGAACTCAGTGGCAGCCTCCAGCGTGCGGGAGTATTCCTGGCCTACAAGTACAAGACCCAGCCACTCAGCCTGAAGCTGGAGATCGCGCGCAATGCCTACATCAGTGTGCCGCAGGCAGTGGTGACACACGCGGTGCTCACCTCCGCCGTGGCCACAGATCGTGCGCAGACCACGGAGGCCATCTACTGGGTGAAGAACAACGCCCAGCAATTCCTCACCGTGCGCCTTCCCAAGACCGCTCGACTCGTGAGTGATGTCTTCGTGAACGGCCAGACTCAGCAGCCGATGAAGCGCGAAGGCGCGGATGACCTGCTGATTCGCCTGCCCTCCGATGCCGCCTCACGCCGTGCTGCCTTCCCGGTGCGATTTGTCTATGAAGTGCCAAGTGACGAGGCCGGGAAGAAAATGGGCTGGTGGGGAGGCATCCATATCGAGCCGCCCGCCCTTCTGGATGTGACGAAGGTGCTGGAGGCGCACCATGCCCTTTATCTCCCAGAGAGTCATGACTACACCGCCTTCGATGGACCGATGACGCTTAGCGTGAAGGATCGTGGTTGGGCGCGTTTCCGCGGCGTGGTGAACAGCCTGGTGCCGGCGCTCGGTCCGGCCTTCACCCAGAGTCAGGGTGACTGGAATACGGTGCCGGCCATTCCACCGGACCAAAAGGCGGCATTCGATTTCCAGGTGCCCACGCAGGGGCGCAATGTGGTGCTGCATCGCCTCGGCGAGCCGGCGACCACGGATGTCTCCTTCCGCGCGCGCGGGTTCTCGTATTTTTTGGAAGGCGTGGTGTTCTTCCTGGTGCTTGCCATGGGGCTGGCGCGGTGGAGGGCGCCGCTGCGGGCGAAGTTCCGCTACCTGCTCATCTTCGGGCTCGGTGGCATCCTTCTCACTGGCATCCTCAGTCCCGCGAATGGCCAGGTGGCCAAGGGCGCCGTATTCGCCGCCGGCCTCATGGCACTCGCGTGGGTGGTGTGCGGGTTTGTCCGTGGCGCCAGAAACTGGAGCCAGCGACCGGGACGCAAGCCACCACCCTTCGGTGGCGGTGGTGGCAGCTCTACCCCAGGATGTGGGGGACCATCCCCGGGGAGCAGCGCCCCGGCGGAACGACCCGATCTGGCCCAGGCCAAAGTGCCGGCGAGCCCGGCGACTGGGGCTGCATCCACAGATGTGCCTGCTCCTGCTTCAGCGCCACCTTCACTGGGCGTAACGCCGCCCCCGGCGGATGCGCCTTCTCCCCCCATGACACGGAAGCAGAAGAAGGCGGCACCTCCTGAGATTGAGTTTCCCAAGCTCGACACGCCGGACGAATCGCAAGGCGGCTACGAGGTGAAGTAAAACAGCGAGGTCTGCCATGGGACGACATTTCACCTTCACCGACCGCTTGGGCGCGTGGCTGGCGCTGGCATGCAGCGTCATGCTGTCCGCGGCGCTGTTCGCGGAGGAATCTCCCAAGCCATCTTCCACCACTCCCACGAGGCACGAGATATGGGTGCCCACGAAGGATCTTCAGGAGGTGCTGAAAAAGCATCCCAACGCCGTGCTGCTGGATCGTGCGCAGTATGAGGCGCTGGTGCGCGATGCAGGAAAGATCGGGCCGCTGAAGGATCAGGCAGCGCCACAGGACGCTGTCATAGAGGAGGTCAAAATCACCGCCAAGGTGGCTGAGGACAATGCCTCGGCGACTCTCGTTTACGAGTATTGCCTGAACAATCTGAAGGAAGGCTGGAGCGAGGTCACGCTGCCCTATGCGGTGGGCGGCCTTGGCAGCGCGAAACCAGGGGACGCGTCTGGCTTCAGGCAGTCACTCCTGAATGTAAGTGCGGAGAGACCTCTCATGGTCCTCGCTGACCCGGCTGCATGGCAGACCAAAATCATGACTCAAGGCAGTGGAAGGCATCGCCTGAGGCTCGTTTATCACTGCCCGGTCGATCAGGTGGCGGGAGGATACACGTTTGCTGGATTCATGCCCATGGCCACGAAACTCGTTCAGGGAACTGGCTATCCCACTCCCGGAGCGCTTCCGCCTGTGAGGCTGGAATTGCCCGCGGGCTTTCATCCTGGCCCGCGTGCGCGGAAGCTGTCAGAGAGGGTATGGGAGGCTCTCCCTGGGACGCGCATCAAAAATATTGCCATCGGTGGCAGCGCTCGTGCCCTGGCTCTATTTGGGCTGACGTGGAGGCCTGAGGAACTGGCCGCGAGCACCGGATTGTTGCCGCAGTTGCAGGCTCACAACGTGTATCGCATCACTTCGGATCGCGTCATGGTGCAGTCTTTGATGTCGTGGGAGGGGGCATCGCCACGCGGCACGAACAAACTGTCGGTACAGGTTCCGGCAGGAGCCAGGGTGCTGCGCGCCGAGATGCACCGGGCAATGGATGGCGCGGAAGCGACGATCACGGAGAATGGCGTGGACTTTGTCGGAACAGCAGCGGGACTGGCCACAGGTGAGTTTTTCCTGGAGTTCGAGATGGCCTTCACCCTGCCCCCCTCGGGCGCCGGGGAGATCCAGTTGCCCCTTGTCCAGGTGCCGGGCATGATCCCTGCGCGATGGAACTGTCACATCCTGGCAGATCGGGAAGTGCAGGTGCGGGTCGGCGGATTTGCGAGGCTCGCGCAGGCGCTGCAGGAGACCGACAGGCTTCCCTTGAAGCGGGCTGGCATTCAACATTTCCCCAAGCTCGATTCGGAAGTCGTGCCCTCGTTTGAATTCAAAGGAGACATCACCATTCATCCCACCTACCTGGGTGGCTTTCGCTTTGACGCTCCCCCCGCCGCCCCGGTGCTCCAAGTGCAGGCGGTGCCAGATCGCTTCAGCGTGGATGCGGATGCTCTGGTGGAAGTCTCCTCTCATGAGGTAAATCTTGTGCGCACCCTCGTGTTTCACGGGGAGGCGGGCAGCACCTCACGGGCGGTAGTGACGCTGCCTGAGGGTGAAGTGTTCCTCGAGGTGCCGGTGAACTCCGGCGAAGCCGCCAGTTGGAAGCAGGTGGGGCGCGACATCGAGGTCACCTGGCCCAAGGGGCTCGCCAAAGAAAAGCAAACCGCACTCACCGTGCGCACGCGGCGGGACATTGCACCGCAGGCGGCTGATGGCAGCGCAACGGACAAGATCGTTGTCGCAAGCATTCCGGTCTCGGGAGCGAGCCGGGTGTCGGGTTATGCAGCACTGAAGTTCGATGAATCATGGAAGGTGAATGTCACTGACACGACCGCTCAGGAGCCACGCGATGCCCGGGCCACACCGGTACGCGGCCTCATGGCGTGGTTTGGTTTGAAGGATTGGAAGCTCGGCTTTGACCTGAGCCGCCGTGCGCCGGTGCATGACGCCACGGTCACGGCGTATGCGCTGCCACGCGCGAAGCAGGTGGAGATCGAGGGGCAGATCACGTTGAGCGTGACTGGAGCGCCGCTGCGGAAGTTTGAAGTGAAGCTGCCGCCCGCCATCTCGCCGCTGCTGCGCGTGACTTCACCTCTGGTGGGCGAGCAGTCGCTGGATGTCGCCACGGGCGTGTGGACATTCACTCTGGGTCGTGATCTTATGGGCACGGGCAATGTGCGCTTCCGCATGAGCCTGCCCGCGGAAAGTGCTGTTGCCGGAGCTGAAGGATCGCCCGTGGCGGCCGAGGGGACGCTCACCACGTTGCTTCCGGACATCACGCTTCCTGGCGCACGACGCATGGC
>JAEYUU010000642.1 GCA_023429545.1 Verrucomicrobiota bacterium | reverse complement strand
CATGCAGAGGCGGTGGAGTGGTTCCACCTGCTGTTGATGCGCCACAAGGTCGCAGAAGACGCCCGCGCCTATCTGAAGGCCCGCGGAATCAGCGCACAGACGGCAAAGGACTGGCAGATGGGCTACGCGCCGCCCTACGGGGACATGCTGCGTGAGTGGGCGCTGGAGCGGAAGTTCACGGACAACCTGCTGGTCACCGCCGGGCTGCTGGCGCGGCCGGACGAAGACTCGGGCCGGGGAAATGAAACCTACCCCCGCTTCCGCCACCGGCTGATGTTCCCCATCCGCAATGATTCGGCGAGTGCATCGCCTTCTCCGGACGCGTGCTCGATCCTGATGCCAAGGCGGCGAAGTACCTGAACTCCCCGGAGACGCCCGTCTTCAGCAAGAGCCGCGTCCTCTTCGGCCTCGACAAATCCAAGCGCGCCATCATCAAGGCGGACCGCGCCATCGTGACTGAAGGACAACTCGATATGATCACCGCCTTCGCCAACGGCGTGGAGAATGTGGTGGCGCCACTGGGCACGGCCTTCACTGAATTCCATGCGCGCAAGCTGAAGCAGCATGCCGCGGAGGTAGTGCTGTGTTTCGACTCAGACACGGCAGGCTACAAGGCTGCCGAGCGCGCCTTCACCATCCTCGCTCCCACCGGATTGACCGTGAAGGTGGCTCCCCTGCCCCAAGGCGAGGACCCCGATTCGCTCATCCGAGGCAAAGGCGTGGCGGTGTTCCAGGAATATCTGGGCAGGGCGCGGGACTTTTTTGATCACATGCTGGACTTCGCCTCGGCGAATCGAAACTTGAGCGAGGTGCGGGAGCGCACCCGCTTCGCAGGGGAGATGGCGTCCATGGTGCTGCTGGTGGACAACTCCATCGCGCGCGACGCCGCCATCCAGAATGTGGCGCGGCGATTGGGCATGCCGGAAGATGAATTCCGCCGGCAGATCGCGCGTACTCACAAGCCTGCCTCCACTCCGAATGGCGCCACACCTGCCGCCCAAAAGCAGCCGTCCCTGCCGCCGCAGGACAAGAATGCCATGCTGCTCTGCCGCTTCGCGCTCTCGGATGAAGCCATCCTGAAGTGGCTGCGCAGCACGGGCCGGGAAGCAATCCTGCAGGACGTCGCGGGATGTGAATTGCTGAGCCTCGTCTGGAAATCTTCTGCCAATCTTGCCGATCCCTCGACGCTCGCCGCTTCCCTTTCCCAGATGGCGCGGGAGGAGGAACTCGCCATTACCAAACTGCTGACCCAACCCATGCCCGAGGGAGGCAGGGAAGCTGCGGAAAACGCCCTGGCCAGCCTCGAGGTCACCCGTCTCAACAACCTGATTCAAATGCTCCAACTCGAACTCAAACAACCGGGCCTCACCAGCGCGGATCTCGCCCGATTGCAGGAGCGGGAACTGGTCCTAAGGAAAGAATACCTTGACCGTCGCGGGCAATTGCAGAAGTTTTCAGGCCCGACAGCTCCATGAGTGTCCCTGCATCCCCCCAGGATCATCCTACGAGCACGAGCGCCCAGGTTGTGTCCACCGAACCACCCAAAAGACGCCGTGGCCGCCCCCGCAAGCATCCCCTGCCGGATGCTGCGCCGGTACATGCCCAGCAAAATGGAACTGTGAATGGCAAGCGGCGGCGCGGGCGTCCGCCGAAGAACGCACGCTCCACGGAGCCGCCACCGGTGCACCATGGTGACATCAATGCGCCGGAGATTCAGGAGAAACTGCGCTTCCTCATCCGCCTGGCCAAGGAGCAGGACTACCTGACCTTTGACGATTTCAACGAGGCACTGCCGTCCGGTTTCGTGACGCCGGAGTTGATGGATGAAATCATCATCCGGCTGAAGAACCTGGAGATCCAGGTGATCGAGCCGACCCAGGTGGATCGCGTCAAGACCAAGCAGCCAGCCCCCGCGACGGACGACGACGAACCCCACCCCGTGGAGGAGCGCGAGGAAGGCCAGCTCGACATGCTGGATGACCCCGTTCGCATGTACCTCAAGCAGATGGGTGCCGTGCCGCTCCTCACCCGCGAACAGGAAATCGGCATCTCCAAGCGCATCGAGAAGGCGGAGGGCAATCTCCACAACAGCCTCCAGCACATCGGTTTCATCGCCAGTGAATACCTGCACCTGGGCGACGCCCTTGCCGGCGGCACGGAGCGCTTTGACCGCCTGGTGCTCGATCGCCAGATTGAAAACCGCGACAGCTACTTCAAGAAACTGCGCCAGGTGTGCGATCAGGTCCGCGAAGGCATCACCAAGGCCAACGAGCAGTACCAGGCCCTGATGAAGGCCAGCGCCAAGCAAAAGGCCAGCCTGCAGACCGCTTTCGAGAACACACGCTCCGGCATCAACAAGCTCTGCACCAAGTTCTACTTCAAGCAGAAGACCAACGAGGATCTCATCGGCGTGCTGAAGCTGCGCCTCGCCGAGCTGGACCAGATTGAAATCGAGTCCTCCCGCTCGCCGAACAACCCCGATGTGTTCCGGGCACTGGAAGAGTTTGAGCAGCAGGCCTGGGTGACCCCGGCGGACTTCCGCAAGTTCTACGCGGAAGCGCTGCAGTTCAGCAAGGAATCCACCAAGGCCAAGACGGAAATGGTGGAGGCGAACCTGCGCCTGGTCATTTCCATCGCCAAGAAATACACGAATCGTGGCCTGAGTTTCCTGGATCTCATCCAGGAGGGCAACATGGGCCTGATGCGCGCGGTGGAAAAGTTCGAGTACAAGCGCGGCTACAAATTCAGCACCTACGCCACGTGGTGGATCCGCCAGGCCATCACGCGGAGCATCGCGGACCAGGCACGCACCATCCGCATCCCGGTGCATATGATCGACACGATCAACAAGCTGCTGCGCGTGCAGAAACAGCTCGTGCAGGAGTTGGGACGTGACCCGACGCCGGATGAGATTGCGGACGAAATCCACCTGCCGGTGGAGCGCGTGAATGCCGTGCTGCGCATGAGCCAGCAGCCTGTGTCCCTCCAGACCAAGGTGGGTGACAGCGAAGGCGACACCGAATTCGGCGACTTCATCGAGGACAGCAACACGGTCAGCCCCATGGAGATGACCGCGATGAACCTCATCCGCGACAAGCTCAAGGACGTGCTGGACAGCCTCACCGAGCGCGAGCGCGCGGTGCTGGAACAGCGTTTCGGCCTGGTGGACGGCGCGAGCCGCACGCTGGAGGAGGTGGGACGCCAGTTCCACGTGACCCGCGAGCGCATCCGCCAGATCGAGGCGAAGGCCCTGCGCAAGCTGCGCCACCCCACCCGCATTCGCAAGCTCGGCGGATTCTTCGGCACGCAGTAGCCATGAAACATCGGCCTCCGCAAGGCCCGGCGAAGAAACAGCCCGCAGGTGTGCAGGCTGCCATCCTGCAGTTTGCGGAGCTGTTCGAAGGGCTGGATGAAGTGCAGTTCTGGATCAAGGACCGCCGTGGCCGGTATTTGCATGTGAACCGTTCCTTCCTTCTGAACTACGATCTCGTGGAGCCGACGCAGGTGGTGGGGAAGACAGACTATGATCTCTCCCCTGCGTTCCTCGCAGACCAATTCGTGCTCGATGATGAGCGCGTGCTGAAAGGGCACAAGGTGGCGGGCCGCATTGAGCTGGTGGGTGGCGCGGATCAAGCAGCGCGCTGGAACGTGACGCATAAACTGCCCTTACGGGACACGCGTGGACTCATCATCGGAACCACAGGCACGACTCGCCCGCTGAAGTCAGCCGAACGCTCTCTGGGCGGCGGCCATGGTCTGGAAAACGTGCTGCTGCGCATCCGCGATGGCTACCACGGTCCGCTCTCGAATGGCGAACTCGCCGCCCTCGCCGGGTTGAGCGTCCGCGCCTTCGAACGGAAATTTCTGCAGGTCTTCCACATGCCGCCGCAGCAGTACATCCGGAAGCTGCGCGTCCGCATGGCCAGCCGCGCCCTTGTCTTCACGGACAAGCCTCTCGCTGAGGTCGCGATTGAGTGCGGCTTCGCCGACCAGAGCCACTTCGGTCACGAGTTCCGCCGGCACACGGGACGCACGCCGCGCGCGTACCGGGAGCACTACCGCATCGGCCAGGAGGTTAGGCTTCCAGCCTGACAGCGGGCGTTGGGCTTCCAGCCTGACGGGCTCCCTCCAGGAGCGGCATTCGCCGAGGTCCCGTCATGAGTCCAAGCGAAGGGACGAGATGCTCCTGGTCAATAATTAAACAACTGCCCCACCCCGTACTTCTCCTCAATACCCTTCTGCTTCAGCACCACGTTCAGAGCCTCGGTTACGCGCACCTTCATGTTCGGCTTGATGCGGCGGCCCTTGCGAGCCTTCTGCACAATCTTGTGAGTGAGCCCACCGCGGTTCATCTGCACCACGTCATGATTTTTCAGGGCGTGCTTCTCCATCACGGCATCGATGGGCTGGGTGCCCAGATTCCGTTCCAGGGCGGAGGTGCCGTCGGTGGACTCATCGCCCTCCTCGTGGAGGTCGGTTTCGTCTTCGTCGTTTTCCTTGCCCAGGTCTTCATTGTCTTCCATCATGCCTCCCCTTCTAGCACGGTCTGAGCAAGGCTGCCAAGCTCATCCGCCCCTGCCTTGACCTTGCATTGGAGGACAGCCCAGCACTTTCCCATGTCCCGCACCCGCATCCTTCTCAGCACCACTTCCTATCAGGACACCCCCGGCGAGCACCACGCCCTGCTGGAGGCCCAGGGTTTTGACATCCATCGCGAGCGTGGACCTCTCCCCGAGAGCCGTATGCTGGAACTGGCTGGTGACTTCGATGCCTTCCTGTGCGGCGACGACGAGATCACCAAGCGCGTGCTGGACAAGGCACTGCCCCGCCTGCGGGTCATCAGCAAGTACGGCATCGGTCTGGACAAGATCGATGTCGCCGAGTGTACCGCACGGAAGCTGCCCGTGCTCTTCACCCCCGGAGTGAACCACACCACCGTGGCCGAGCACACCTTCTGCCTGCTGCTGGCGCTGGTGCGCAATCTGGTGGACTCCGCCAATGCGGTGCGTGAGGGCAAATGGAAGCGCGTCACCGGCCACGAGATCTGGAACAAATCCATGGGCATCGTTGGCCTGGGCCGCATCGGCCAGGAAGTGGCGAAGCGCGCGCTCGCATTCGGTATGAAGGTACATGCGCTGGACCCCTACTGGCCCGAAGCCTTTGCCAAGGAAAACGGCGTGACCCGGCATGAGACCATCGAGACCATGCTGCCAGAGATCGACGTGCTCAGCCTTCATGCGAACCTCAGCGACTCCACGCGCCATCTGGTGAATGCCGCGCGCATCAAGCTGTGCCGCAAGGACCTGCTGGTCATCAATACCTCCCGCGCCGAGCTGGTGCACATGCCGGACATGATTGCCGCGCTCGATGCCGGCACCGTCGGCGGCTACGGCAC
>JAEYUU010000618.1 GCA_023429545.1 Verrucomicrobiota bacterium | reverse complement strand
ATCGGGTGCGGCGGAAGTTGTTGCTGCCTGCGACCCAGCAGGCCGGGTCCTTCTCGCCGAAGACGATGGAGTCAAACACTTCACCCTGCAGGTCCTGCACAGTGAGCACGCCTCCGCCGCGCTGCTCCAACTCATCCAGCAGCACCCAGGCTTCCAGTGTCTTGGCTTCGAGGCGTCTCGTGAGGGGCACACTGCGAGCGAAAGATTTTCCCCCATCTAGGATGAGCATGCCGTGCTCGATGCGCGCTCCGCCTTCCAGCGTCAGCGGCAGGCGTCCCTTCAGGTCTGCTGGTCCATCTTCGAAATCCCATTCCGCATACGGCTCGGGAACCTTCACCTCGCCCGGAGGCGCATCCTTGCTCCGCCCGGCAGTCAGTTTGTTGCGCACCGGAGCAAGCACGGTCTCCATGCGGCGGCGCAATTCCGCCTGCGATTCTTCCAGCCGCGCATGCTCCGCCTGCTGCTGGGCGCCCACCTGCAGGGACTCACCAAGAAATGCAATGCTCCGAGCCACCTCCATCTCCGTGGCCGTACGGCCGAAGGCCTCTTGGAACATGCGCTGCACCCGTCCCTCATCCGTTGTCTGCTCCTTGTTCTTGTACGAGCGCAGGCCCCAGCTCGCGGACCAGTTGATGACCTTGGGATCGTTCAGCAATGCCAGCGACTGCGCAGGCACATTGGTGGAGTCACGCCTGCCACGGGTGGCGCTGGGCACCGGCGCATCGAAGGCGGTGAGGAAATCATCCAGACTGTTGCGCACCACCTTCACATACACACTGCGGCGCGCGGTGCCGCCACCCACGGACTCGCCATACATCGTGTCATCCATCTTGCCGGAGAGCGCGAGAATGCTGTCGCGAATGGCCTCCGCCTCAAGACGCCGCACGGTGAAATGCGTGAGCAACTTGTTCTGGGGATCCTTCTGCGCGGCCGCAGGCGCGGCTTGGGAATCCAGTTGGAAGGATTTCGTCGTCAGCAGGAATTTCAGCATGCGCTTGATGGACCCCTTCTCCTCCTTCGCGAAGCGCGTGGCCAGATAGTCCAGCAGCTCAGGATGGGTGGGTGGATCTCCGAGACGGCCGAAGTTGTCCGGCGTGGAGACGAGTCCGCTGCCGAAGACCTGCTGCCAGAGCCGGTTCACGATGACACGCGAGGTGAGCGGATTCGCCGGATCCACGATGTTCTCCGCCAGTTCCAGGCGCCCACTCTTCGTGGTGTGATATTTCACAGGATTGATGCCATCCAGGAAACGGCGTGGCACCGTTGGCCCGGGCCGCTTGTGGTCGCCCTGCACGAACATCGGCGAGTCATGTCCATCCGCCTCCAGCACGCCCGGGGCCCGGGTCGGAAGGGGGAGCGCGGTCTCGATCTCGCGATACTTCGCCAGCAGCGCGGCCACGGCAGGAATCTTCTCCACATCATTGGGCAGCTTCTCCTGGGAAAGCAGTGAATCGATCAACTCCGCATGCGCGTCGGTCATGCTACCGTTCATCCACGCCTGTACGGCTTCCGTCGGGTTTCCGTAGATCGGCACTGCGGGAGGAGCTTCTCCTTTGGTGATGATCACATCGGTGATGCCGAACCACGAGCGCGCATCGAGCTTCGTTTCCACCGGCTGGTCCGCCACCGTAGTGCACTGGATGAAGATGTCGTCGCCCTTCCAGTACTCGAGATCCAGTTCGCGCCAGGCCAGGCCGCGGTCACCCGGTTCATCCTTGAACTCCTTCGCCTTGTGAATGGTGCCCGTGCGGGGGTAGTTCTGCACGATGTAGCGCGCCCGCGACAGACCGCCGCCGCCGGCACGCATCCACAGCTTGCCGCCGGGATTCTTCAGACGCGGAGACATGAGCACGCCGCGATCCTTCGTGGAGATGAGATCGCTGAAGACGCCCGAAGGATGCACGCTTGCGATGATCCTTTTTCCTTCGGGAGCAATGCTGAACTCGCCTGCCTTCGTGACGCCCTGCTGCACGCCGTGACCATCGGCGTACCACTTTTCCTTGCGCAGATCCCAGTGCTGGATCACGCCCTCAGGCATGGCAGGCGCGGGCTTCTCGGGAATGACCGGCAGTAGCTTCGCCGCCACAAGCCACGCCTGCCCCACCGTCTTCTTAATGACGCTCTTCAGCTTGGCCAGTTCCGTGCGCTGTGCCTTGCCCACATCAGGAAGATTCACATCGATCACCGCCGGGCGCGTGCTGGTAAAGATGCCATACAGCGAATAAAAGTCCGTCTGCGAAATGGCATCGAACTTGTGGTTGTGACACCGCGCGCAGGAGACGGTGAGCCCCATGAAGGCTTTCGTCACGGTGTCCACCTGGTTGTCCGTGAAGGTGACCAACTCATCCAGCGAATCCGTGGGGGAGAAGCCATGCAGCACCATGCGCAGCTGGCCGATGCCAAGCGCGGATTCATTGATGCCCTGCTTCGCATCCACACGCGGCTGCGTCAGCAGGTCTCCTGCAATGGCCTCACGCACGAGTTGCGGATAGGGCACATCACTGTTGAAGGCACGGATGAGATAGTCGCGATAGCGCCACGCATAAGGAATGGAGGCATCACCCTCGCTGCCATGGGTCTCCGCATAGCGCACCCAATCCATCCAGTGACGGGCCCACGTCTCGCCGAAGCGCGGCGAGGCGAGGAGGCGATCAATGAGATCGTTCAGTGCGGCGCCCGGATTGTGGAGGGCGGAGTTGTTGAAGACTTCTATCTC
>JAEYUU010000598.1 GCA_023429545.1 Verrucomicrobiota bacterium | reverse complement strand
CTGGCCACGGCGTCCAGCACCGGCTCACCGGGTTCCAGATAGAACGTCAGCGTGCTCGTCACGAGACCCACCCGCTTGCGTACCTCACGCCAGTCCGTGCGGCCAAACTCCGCGCCATCCACCATGATGTCCCCGGCAGTGGACATCTCATAGCCGGTGAGACAGTTGATAAGCGAGGTTTTTCCACACCCATTTGGACCAAGGATGACCCAGTGCTCCCCTGCCCTGACATGCCAGTCCACGCCCTTGAGAATCTTCCGGTCATTGCGCTCGTAGCGCAGACCGGAAATGCTCAGGACGGTCGAATTCTGGGAACCCGCCATGATGTTGCTGCTCACAAGGCGAGCTTCACGGCAGTACCGGTCTTCTGCGACTCCAGCGCGGCAGCGAAGATTTGCTGCGAGGCCACCGCCTCCTCCACCGTGGCGCAGCCAAAGCGATCGCCCAGCCTGCCTGCGCGCTCCATGAGGAAGGCGGCCCACATCTGCTGAATCACATCCGGGAAGCCCGGCTCGAAGATGCCACCGGTGACTGCCTTGAACGGCACACCGAAGCCCAGATCCGTCTGCTTCCAGTACTGCTCCTTCCCACCTTCGAAGACCCACAGCGTCTTGGGGTGCTTCGTGGAATAGCGCACGCCGCCCTCAGTGCCTAGCACCTCGATGAACCAAGTATTCGTCTCCCCGGGAGCGAGCCGCTTCATTTCCAGTCGCAGCGGCGTTTCATGGCCCGCGATGTCCGCCCAGGTGTGCAGCACGGCATTGTCCCAGGTATCGCAGTCCGCCATGCCACCTTTGCCATCGGGGCGCTGAGGATACCCTTTCTGCAACTGTGCGTAGAGAGACTTGGGCTTCCACCCGAAGCGCAACGGCAGATGGCACGCATGCATGCCCAGATCGCCCAGTACGCCGATTTCCCCACAGGTGCGGCTGAAGCGCTTCCAGTTCGCGGGCTTGGTCGCATCAAGATCGCTGCTGTGATGGAAGCCAGACACGACCTCCAACACGCGACCAAACTTGCCCGCCTTCACCGCCTGCGCCACACGCTGTGCTCCGGGGAAGAAGGGGAACTCCGAGCTGCAACGCGTGTAGCGCCCGGTACGCTGCACAGCAGCGGCGATGTTCTTCGCCGCGTTCAAGTCAAAGCCGAAGGGCTTCTCCGCGAAAAGATCCTTCCCCGCCTCCAGCACATCGATGTAGATGCGCTCATGCAGGTTGTGCGGTACGGCCACGTACACCACGTCCACAGCGGGATTGGCAAGCAGTTCCTTGTAGTCCCCCGTGAGTTGTTTGCAGGAGGGAATGCGCTGGAACCAGTTTCGCACGTCCTCCACCACATCCGCCACGGCGACGAGTTCGGGTTTCACCTCCACATCCGTGAGGGCGCACCAGCGACCGAAGGCGCTGGCCATTTCGCGACCCATGAGGCCGCCACCAATAATGCCGATGCCAACAGATTTCATCGTGAGAAAGAGTGATGCTGATTCTGTCGACTAGGCGATGAGCTTGAGCGCGTCGTCCACGCTGGCTCCATCATGCACCATGGCCATGAGGGCGCGGGTGATGCCCCTGGGATTCGGATGCTGGATGATGGTGCGCCCGTACACGATGCCTGCGGCGCCCTGCGCAAGCAAACCTTGCGTACGCTCGAGGATTTCACGGTCGCTCACGCGGCCACCGCCACGCACCAGCACAGGGATGCCACCAGCGGTCTCGACCACCTGATTGTAGAGCGACACGTCATCCGTGGGGTCCGCCTTGATGATGTCCGCACCGAGTTCCACGGCCTGGCGAACGAGGTGCATGATCTGCACCACATCGCCATTCACCATGTAGCCGCCCGCCTTTTCATTTGGCTGGAACACGAGCGGCTCCACCATCATTGGCATACCGTAATAGTCAGCCTGGGGCTTGAGCTTGAGAATGTTCTCCACGCACTTCTCGTGCACCTCGGGCGCGCCGGGAATCTGGAAGAGATTCACGCACACACAGGCGGCATCGAATCGAACCGCCTGCAGCATCGTCTCCTCAATCATGAGGCTGAAGCGCGAGGCAGGCAATTCCTTGCCGTAAATGTTCGCCACGTCCGTGCGCAGCACGAGCGACGGCTTCTCACGGCCGGGGATTTCCTGCAGATGCCGGGCCTGGCCCAGCGTCAGTTGAATCGCATCCGGCGCGGCGTCCACGAGGGTCTTGATGACCTTGGGCATGGACTCGATGCCCTGGAGGAATCCCGGCTGGTTGAAGAACCCGTGATCCACGGCCACGTCGAAGCAGCGGCCGGATTTGGCGTTAAAGAGGCGTTTGAGGCGAAAAGACTTCATTGGTGTTTATGCTGGAAAGACTGGCGATGCTGTCAATGCGCAGGTCCCGTTACTTCACTCCCATCAGATGATTGAGCACAAAAAGCTCAAGCGCCTCGTAGTCGCGCGCCTCGATGTACTGCTGCTCCAGCTTGCGATCGTAGCTGCGGACCTTGTCCACGAGGTGCATGAAGATGGCCCGGCTGTTCTTGAGGTGGGCGGTGACGGGTGAACCCTTCTGCGTGCGCATGGCTTTCACATCGAGTCCGATGAACTCGCCCTTCGAGCCGTAGCCATTCTCCTCCAGCACGCGCACCTGGTTGAAGGCGACGCGCAGGTTCGCGGCTCCGAAGTTCTTGTCCTGATCGTATTTCAGGCCGTTCTGGTCATTGAGGTGCACGCTGCCCAGCTTGTCATGCGCCAGGGCGAAGGCCATTTCGTCCGAGGGGTCAAGACCGGCCAGCAACGCATGCGCGGTTTCGATGAGCCCTTTCACACGCTTCGAATCTTTGGAGGCATACGCCAGCGCAATGGCGTGGCCGATGGTCGGCACATACGCCTGGTCCGTGGGCTCATTCGGCTTGGGTTCGATCCAGATCTCGATGTTCTTGTCGTAGTCGAGCATCTTGTTGATGGTCTCAAGGATGAGGTCATAGGCCACACGCGCATTCTTGCTCTCGCGGATGTAGCTGCCCTCACGCGCCAGCCAGAGCACGATGGCCTTGCTGCCCACGGCGTTCGCGATGTCGATGCACTTCTGGGTGCGGTCCCAGGCGTACTGGCGATCCGCCGCGCTGTTCGAGGTATAGCCGCCATCCACCGTGGCGTCCGCGAACCAGAGACGCGGCGCGACGAACTCCGGCGTGAGGCCCTGATTGCCCAGCATGGTCTTCACTTCAGCGGCCTTCTTGGAAATCTGATCCGGCGTGAGGCCATCGAGTC
>JAEYUU010000595.1 GCA_023429545.1 Verrucomicrobiota bacterium | reverse complement strand
CCACACGACTCTTATTTTTGCAACTTGAGCGCGAGATCGCGAACGGTGTGTGCGTCCAGCACATCAAAGAAGGCACGCTGTGCCTTGTAGAGGATTGGTTTCAAGTGGCAGCGTAGGGCAATGGGGCAGGTGTTGGTCGTGGGAGTAAAACATTCCACCACCTCCGTTGTTTCGGTGAGGCGGACGATCTCGCCGAGCTTCGTGTCCGCGGTATGCGCTGCCAGCATCAGTCCTCCCGTGGTGCCGCGCGTCGTGGTGAGCCATCCCGCACGCGTCAAGGTCTTGGCGACCTTGGTCAGGTGGTTCAGCGATATCCCGTAGAACTCGGCCATCTCACGAGTGGTCGCTTTCTGGCCCGGATGGTTCATCAGGTAGATGAGAACCCTGAGGGCATAGTCGGTCCGGTAGGTCAGCTTCATCAGGAGGTGTCAAAAGAAGGATTCTTTACATTGGATTGAAAGATCACTTTTCCAATTAGGTATTTATGATACCTAATTTCATGCCGACTGCCAATCACTCACTTCAGGACCTTCAGGGACGCGCCGGGATCGAGATTCTGGTGAATGCGTTTTATGAAAAGGTCCGCAGGGACGACCTCCTCGGCTTTATCTTCAACGACGTGGCCCAGACCGACTGGGCAACCCACCTGCCCCGCATGTATGCCTTTTGGGAAACGGTGCTCTTCCGCACCGGGGGCTACACGGGCAATCCCGTGGCCGCGCACGCGAAGCTGGTTCCCAGGACAGAGATGGGCCGCACCCAGTTCGATCACTGGCTGCACCTCTTCAGGCACACGGTCGATGAACTCTTCGTCGGCCCCAACGCCGACCATATCAAGAACTGCGCCCAGGACATGGCCAATGTGCTGTACAGCCGCATCAACGGTGTGCCTGATCCTCGCTTTGATCCCTCCCGCCTCACACCGGAGCAGCGCGCCCGGTACGCCGCCTACCGCGCGGAACAGACTGCCTGAGGCCATCCCTTTGCGCCCCCTTCATGTCTCGAAGGAACGCATCAGACAAAACATGCACTCACTACATCATCGCACTGCTCCATCCATGAAAAAAACAATCCTCCTGTTCAGCTTCACCATCTGTCTCGCAGCCAGCGCCGCGGACTCCGGCACCACTGCAGCACCCAACGGCACCTGCCCCATCAGCGGGAAAGCAGCCAATCCCGCCATTACCACCGTGTATGAGGGACAGACATACGCCTTTGCGGATGATGCCTGCCGTCAAAAATTCAATACCGCCCGCGCTGACAGCCTCTATCAAAAGCTCGGAGGCAAAGCCGCCATCGACGCCGCCGTCGAACTTTTTTACGTGAAGGTGCTGGCTGACAAGAGGGTCAACCACTACTTCGAGGACATCAGCATGGCGAAGCAGAAGCGGAAGCAGAAGGAATTCCTCTCCGCAGCGCTTGGCGGCCCCATTCCCTATGTGGGCAAGGATCTCCGCACAGCCCATGAAGACCTCGGCGGACTCAACGACACCCACTTTGACGCCATCGCGGAACATCTGCAGGCAACACTCACGGAGCTGAAGGTGGATCCGCAACTCATCGCCCAGGCGATGGCCATCGTGGGCAGCACGCGCGACCATGTGCTCAACCGGCCCAAGCCAGCCGCTGCCGCCTCCGCTCAATAGTCATCCCTGTCGCAGTGGCCTGCCCGCAGATTGCAGGCAGGTACACTGCGTCAAATCGGGCCGAGTGATGACCTGGACTCCAGTTCCCTTCATCCCGAACGTTCTTGCGTTCGCGCCTGCCTGCCGCCCTCTTAAAGTCCACCCTGTTTGACCTGCGCGGAAAGCCCGTAACGTTTGATCTTGTATTGCAACGCGCGGCGGCTAATGCCCAACTGCTCAGCGGCGGCAGCCCGGTTGGAGGAGATTTTGAGCAGCGTCTGCCGAATGAGCTCGGCTTCAACCTGCGCAAGCGTCATGCCGGGCTGAATCAGGAATGCTGAGTTCAGCTTGCCGATTTGAGTGAGCGCAAGTGGCAAGTCTTCCCGCTTGATGGTGGTTTTGGGGATGGTAACTACAAGGCGCTCGACGATGTTGCGCAATTGACGCACATTCCCCGGCCAGGGCAGCGTCTGGAAGAACGCGAGAGTCTCCTTGTGGAATTTCTTCTGTCGGCGGCGGTGCTTGTTGCAGAAATGCTGGGCAAACGACTCCACAAGCGCGGGGATGTCCTCAACGCGGTCGCGCAAAGGCGGCGGATTGATGACAACGATGTTCAGCCGGTAGTAGAGGTCTTCGCGGAATCTTCCTTTCAGGCTCTCATCCTCCAGTCTTTTATTCGTAGCGGCGATGATGCGCACATCTGCCCGTTCCAGTTTGATGCTTCCAACCGGTCGGAACATGCCGTCTTCGAGGACCCGGAGCAGGTCACCTTGGCCCTTGGGCGATAGGTCGCCGATTTCATCGAGGAACAAGGTTCCGCCATGGGCGAGTTGGAACCGCCCCGGACGGTCGCCGATTGCCCCGGTGAACGCCCCCCGCACATGACCGAACAGTTCCGCTTCGATGAGGCTGTCCGGCAGGGCGGCACAGTTCACAGCGATGAAGGGACGCGTGCGCCGCCGGCTTTTTTCATGGATGGCACGGGCGACGATCTCCTTGCCGGTGCCGCTCTCGCCCTCGATCAAGACGGTCACGTCGGTCGGAGCGATCTGCTGGATGAGCCGGCTAATATCCTTCACAGGCGCACTGCTGCCAGCGAAAATATCTAGGTCGGAACTGCGGCGCAGGCGAAGCTTGAGCTGCTGATCTTCTGCCACAAGTGACTGGTAATCCAAAGCCTTTCGCACGGATTCGAGCAACTGCTCCGCATCGAACGGCTTGGACAGGTAGTCGAATGCACCTTTGCGCATGGCCTCCACGGCTGTGTGGATGGTGCCTCTGTCACTCAGGAAAATGAATTGCGTGTCAGGGGTGATGCCCCGCACCTTTTCCATGAGCGCCACCGCATCGATGCGCTGCGCATCGAAGGACTTGACCACGATGTTGAAAAGTTCGTCCGAGGCCAGCAAAAGTGCATCAGACTCGTGGGATGCCACCCAGACCCGGTACCCGGCCAGAGCCAGCGTATCTTGAAGTTTGCGAGCTGCGATGGAATCGCGATCCAGAACCAGGATGTGAATCTTTGCAGGGTCCATGGGGGACGAAAGTACGTTGCACTCAATCCTTAACTTTGGTGCAATTTTTGCACACATCCCTAATTTGTCAAATCAACGCCCTGAGCAAGCTCACTCTCAAGATGTTGGTAATGAATATAGTACATGTAAGCACATGCCCTTGGCACCGGACCTGCATTATTAAGGGGCATGCCTACACGCCATCTGGAACCCGACGACCGCGCCCCACGCTTCCTTGACTCTGAGGCCGTACGTTTTTTCGGAGATGAGGAGTTTGATCAGGCCTATCCAGAGCCGGTCCAAAAGCTCTCCCGCATTCACTGGACACCTGTGGAAGTGGGCCGCCAGGCGGCACGCTTTCTGGTCACGCAACCTGGCACCAGGGTTCTGGATATCGGTTGTGGCCCAGGAAAGTTTTGTGCGGTTGGCGCAGCAACCACGGAAGGCCATTTCACTGGGGTCGAACAGCGGGAGCGCCTTGTGGCCACCGCGAGAAGGATGCTCCGGAGCTACAGAATACCACGGGTGGAGATCATCCATGCCAACGTGATGGAAGTGAGTTTTCAGATGTTCGATGCATTCTACATCTACAACCCATTTCAGGAGAATGTCTTCCCCACCCTGTGCATTGACTCGGATGTGGAATTGCAGCCCAAGCTTTACAGCACCTACTCGGACTATGTGTGCGAACAACTTTCCCTCGCTCCCATCGGAACCAGGGTCGTCACCTACTGGGGAAATTGCGCGGAAATTCCACTTGGCTATGTCTGCAAGCGTGTGGCTTGCGACGAAAAGCTCAGGTTCTGGATCAAGCGCCGGAACGCTCCGGCCGTCCTGTCCTCCGAAGCCGCGCTCGATTCGTTGCGCGACCGGATAGCCATGGGGGCCTGTGGACTGGGCTACGCTTGACCCGCACTCGCTCGGCCAGGCCGACTAACACTATGACACAAACACAAAACATCCTCGTCTGGCTCAGGCGTCTCTCTGACCTGGACAAGGTCAAGCGCCGGCTGGAACTGAATTCCCCAGACCTGCCGGGCATCACATCGGAGCTTGCCGCCATGAGGGACCGGCTTCCTACCGCCATTCTCAAACATTATGATGAGCGACGTGCCAGGAACAAGCCCTCCATCGCTCCGGTGAGGGGCAGTATTTGCGGCGGATGCCACCTGTCCCTGCCAAGTGGCAGAGTCGCAAATCTCCGGCGTGCCGACGGGACGCTTCACGTCTGTGACAACTGCGGCGTCATCCTCTTCCTGGACGAGGAGAAACAGGAAGAGCCACCCTCCCCGCCAGCGAAGCGGCGCCGGGCCAAGGCGGCCAGCAAGAAATCAGAATCGCTGCCCACATGAAACATGGAAGAGATTGGCCAGATGAGTCGCCTGAACAGTCAAGAGTTGGTGCGCTAAACCCGATCGCGCTTGGGTCCGGGAGCGATCAGTGTTTAGTTTCACCCCAACGTGAGCTTTCCTGCCTGCAAACACCGCAAACGCAAAAGCCGGTCGTCCGCATCGGCCGGTCTTAGTTGGCTTGCCGCGGAGCCGTTCCGCCTGTTTTTCTTCATCGGCACGCTCTGGAGCATCATCGGCGTCCTGTTGTGGCCCCTCTTCTACCACGGGATGCTCAGCTTTTATCCCAGTGTGAGTCATGCACGCCTGATGATTGAGGCCTTCGGCGGTGCGTTTGTTGTAGGCTTCCTCGGAACGGCTGGTCCTCGCATGGCCTCCGCGCCAAAGCTCACCCGTTTGGAACTGCTCGCGCTCCTCGCGCTGCATCAGGGCTGCGCGGTCAGCCACCTGCTGCTTCGCCACGCGCAGGGGGACGTCCTGTTCATTGCGCTGCTGGTATCCTTGCTCGTGAGCCTCGTGATTCGTGTGATTCGCTACCGTGAGGAAATGCCTCCGCCGCAACTCCTGCTGGCCTTCACCGGTCTCGTCTGCGGCATTGCCGGGGCGGGGCTCTTTGCGCGTCCCGCCACGTTGATGGATCTCCAGCAGACGCGGCTTGCCGGGCTGTTGCTGTATCAGGGTTTGCTTCTTCCGCCGGTTCTTGGCATCGGCTCCTTCATCTTCCCCCGGATGCTTGGCGGTGGTTTCGGTGAGGCGGGCTCACCGGGTGAGCAACGCCGCAAATTTCTACGCACTCTCGCCGCCTCGGTGCTGCTGGTCGGCAGCTTTTTCCTCGAAGTCTACGTGTCTCCTCTGGCCGGGTGCTTCACCAGGGGCGCGGTC
>JAEYUU010000582.1 GCA_023429545.1 Verrucomicrobiota bacterium | reverse complement strand
GACTCGATTGCGGTCCATCAAAATGGAGCGCACCTCCGCATCATGAAACGACGGCCAGTAGCCGTACGCTTCGGTCAGCAAGTGGTGATTTTCCAGATACGTGGGTACTGGAATCATCTGCGGGATCTGTCGTCGAGGCGCAGGGCTTACCTGCGCTTCTTCGCCTTCCGTCCGAACATGATCGCACGCGCCTTGTCTTCGTTCGCCAGCACGGTGGTGTATTTGTAGGCGAAGTTGTCCAGCTTCTTGCGCTCGATCTCCTGGCCGATGAGACGCTCGATGGAGGCCACGTAGCCAATCTCCTCGGCAGAGAAGAGTGTGAAGGCATCGCCTTCCTTCTTGGCGCGACCAGTGCGGCCGATGCGGTGCACGTAGTCCTCGGAGTGCTCTGGCACCATGTAGTTGACCACGTGGGTCACGCCGCTGATGTCCAGGCCGCGCGCGGCGACGTCGGTGGCGACGATGACCTCCACCTTGCCCTCGCGAAAATCCTGCAGGGCCTTCTCGCGGTCCCGCTGGGTGATGTCACCATGCATAACGGCGACTTTGTGCTCACCGTCGCGCTGGATGGAGCCGTAGAGGCGGTCCGCATCCATCTTGGTGCGGGTGAAGATCATCACACTGTGGAAATCGGTGCGGCGCAGCAGTTCAAGCAGCAGTTCCTCGCGCTGATCGCTGGCCACGGGGTAGAGGTAGTGGCTCACCGTTTCAGAGGGCGAGAAGCGGATGCCGACTTCCACGGTGGCCGGCTCCTTCAGCGCCCAGTCGGCGAGTCCCTTGATCTGCGCGGGCATGGTGGCGGAGAAGAACAGCGTCTGGCGGTTGCGGGGCGTGCGCTCCACGATGCGACGCACGTCCGGGAGGAAGCCCATGTCGAGCATGCGGTCCACCTCATCGAGGATGAGTACCTCGATGGTGTCGAGGTTCACGGTGCCGTCCTGCATAAAGTCCAGGAGGCGGCCCGGGGTGGCGACGACGATGTCGACGCCCTGCTGCAGGCCCTTGCGCTGCTTCTCATAGCCCACACCGCCATGCACCAGCAGGATGCGCAGACCGGTGTGCTTGCTGAGACGTTCAAAGTTCTCCACCACCTGGGCCGCGAGTTCGCGAGTGGGTTCCAGGATCAGACAGCGCAGATTCCCGGGCGCACCCAGGCGGGTGATGGTGGGCATGCCGAATGCGGCGGTCTTGCCCGTGCCGGTTTGGGAGGCGCCGATCAAGTCCTTGCCGGAAAGCACGATGGGTGCGGCCTTCTCCTGGATCTCGGTGGGCGTGGTGTATCCAAAGTCACGGATGGCTGCAAGCACCGCGTCGGAGAACCCGAGGTTTTGGAACGCCTCAGGATACGGACCCTCAGGAACGGGAGGCGCTGGAGGCGGGGGGAGCGCCTCGAAATTCTGACGCGGGGCGCGCTCTTCACGCTCGCCACGTCCAGGTCTGCTGGAGCGACCTCCGCGACCACCGGGGCCGGATCTGCCATCGCGGCTTCCACGCGCATCTCTGCCGCCGCGGGGTCCCCTTTCACCTTCACGTCCGCCACGTGGGCCGCGGTCGCCTTCACGAGGCGCTCTGGAACTGCCGCCTTCGCGCCGTTCACCTTCAGGACGCGGGGGCCGGGTGGCCTTGCGTTCTCCCTGGGGATGCTCCGTCGCGTGTTTTTTGGCGGGATGCTTCGCTGCGGGATGCAGCTTCTCCGGATGCGCCTCGTGACCTTCGTGAGCCTTCGCTTCCGGCTTCTTTTTCTTCGAGCCGAGCAGACTCTTGATTCCTGACTTCAGTCGGTGGAGCAGGGACGATTTGGGCTTTTTCGGAGTGGTCACAGGGAATCTGGGGAGTGCACGTGCACGAGAGGAAGGCGGGCGGGAGGCGGCAAATGGATTGCCATCCATCAGGCTTGCGCCATGGTGCACCTAGTCTGTGGCCGGAAAAAGGCCACTAGTCAACCCCGCTTCCCGATTCAGGCGGGCTTACCCGGGCACCGATACGGTAAGCATTTCACTCATGGGACCGGTGAGGCCGCGGTGGCTTTCCCATCTTCCGATGATGTAGACCACCTTGCCGATGTCGTCTTCGTTGAAGTGGAGCACATAGGGCGTGCGGGTGTCCGTGGCCACGTGGTTCATGCTTTCCAGGATCACCGGCGGGCTGCCGCCGATCTGAATCCAGAACTGGCAGCCGCGCACGCCGGGTGGCTTGGCCTTGGAACTGGAGCCGAAGTCGCGGAAGTGGATGGTGAGCTGTCCTGCCCGGGAGGTGTCCGCTTCCATCTGGGGGCGCGTGGTGGGCTTGGAGTGGCCATTGCGGCCTTCGTTGCGGGCACCCATACCCAGAGCAGCACGCAAAGTCTGGCTCACATGCGGGTTCTCCTGCCACTCGGCGAGCAGCGGACGGAGGAAAATCTCCTGCTCGCGACGGGCATTCTCCTTCCAAGAAGCGGTCGCTGCCGCAGCGGTTTGGGCCTTGAGATGGTCCGTGAAGGCGGTTTGCCAGGCCATCCGGGCATTCTCCAGCGCCGCCTTCTTGGCCGGATCCAAGTTGAGCTCGTGGGCATGGGCAATGGCAACCGAGGTCAGGTTGTCCTGCCACTGATTGTAATGAGCGTCATTACCGGGGAACTGGGGAAGCATGGAGGGATTGGCTTGATGAAATGTCGCGGTGCTTGGAGAGATGTTTGGATGGACGCGGACGCCCGACCCGAAAAACTTCAACAGACACTGCTCAAGGCAACTATGCCATAGAATCCATAATAATCATGTATCAACTGTGACAATAAATATAGTTTTATGTTGAATCTATGAGATGAATTCAAATCAAAGTTCCCTTTTTTAGTCCTCCAAAAATGCGAGAGGGCGCAAAAATCGAGAGTTCCTCGCGATTTTGAGAGTCGTGCCTCACGCTCTGACAGGCGGGATCTGGCCTCATCTACGAAAAACAATCGACGCAACATCCGCTCGATTCGCCCGTCTCCTTGGACACACACCCGCCATGAACCGCATTTTCTTATCCGCCGTGTTGCTGGTGCAGGTAGCCGTCGGATTGGGCACCGCTCTCCCTGCTGCTGCTTCGCCCCGCCCAAATGTCCTGCTGATCATGTCGGATGACCTGGCGGCCACCCTCGGCACCTACGGGCATCCCGTGGCCAAGACGCCTCACCTCGATGCGCTGGCCCGGCGGGGGGTGCAGTTCGACCGTGCCTACTGCCAGTTTCCCCACTGCAATCCGTCCCGGGCCTCGATGTTGAGCGGGCTGCGTCCAAATACCACCCGCGTCACCGACAACGCGGACGACCTCTATCAGCATGTTTCCGGCGTGGTTACCCTGCCGCATCGCTTCCGCCAGCAGGGCTATGCCACGGCGCGTTGTGGCAAGATCTTCCACCTCGGCGTGCCAACTGGGCAGGAGAGCATGGATGATCCGGAGGCATGGGACTTCGGCACGCCCTTCAAAGATGAGCGACCCTATCCACCCGCCCGCGAGAGCGGGGTAAGGGTGAAGACCGGCAAGAAGCAGGGCCTGAAGTGGCAGGAGACCAGGGGCCCGGACAACAACATGGTGGACGGGCAGTTTGCCGAAAACGCGGTCACCTGGCTGGAGAAGCGCGATCCTGCAAAGCCCTTTCTCCTCGCGGTCGGCTTTCACCGTCCCCACCTGCCGCTCGTGGCCCCGGCGAAGTACTTTGACCTCTACCCGTTCGACTCCATCAAGCTTCCGGACGCGCCGGAGAATGACGAGGCGGATGTCCCGATGCCAGCGCGCAACGGTTCCGTACCCGGCTACGCGCTGACGACTACCCCGGAGCAGAGGCGCGCGGCCATCCGCGCCTATCTCGCGTGCGTGAGCTACATGGACGCCCAGGCCGGAGTGGTGCTGGAGGCGCTCAAGCGGCTGGGGCTGGAGGAGAATACCATCGTCGTCTTCTGCGGCGACCACGGCTGGCACCTCGGCGAGCATGGGCTGTGGCACAAGCGCAGCCTCTTCGAGGAAAGCGCTCGGGTACCGTTCATCGTCGCCGCGCCTGGCACGAAAGGCCTCGGAAAGCGGAGCGGCAGCCTGGTGGAACTCCTCGATGTGTATCCCACCCTGTGTGACCTCGCGGGCATCCCGGTGCCCAAGGTGCTGGAGGGGAAATCCCTTCGTCCCGTGCTGGATGACCCCGGTGCCTCCATTCATGAAGCCGCCTTCACCCAAGCGCGTCGCGGTCAGAATGCAGAATACTGGGGCCGCTCCGTGCGAACCAAAAGGTGGCGCTGCACCGAGTGGGATGAAGGCCGCAACGGCATCGAACTCTACGACCACGACGCTGATCCGCAGGAATACAAAAATCTCGCAAAAGACCCGCAACACGCCACGATGCTTAAGGAACTCAGGGCTTTGCTCGCGGAAAAGCTGCCACCGATTCAAATGGTGAAAAAATAGAGAGGCCTCGGAATACCGCGATGGCTTGCGTTCTCCCTATCACAGGGCCATGAATCTGCCCGCCCTCAACCCGATGGCGGGATCACGAAACAAACAAAACAAGGAGGCTGCCATGAAGATGCAACACGCACACGAAGACGGCGCCTTTTTTCGAGCGCACTAGCAAGCGCCGGAAAGGCTATCCCAGCGAGACGCGCGTCTTGAAAGGACGGCGTGTCGTTCACGGAAACAAGGAACTGGTCGAGAAGCTCGGGCGCAACGATCTGTGTCCCTGCGGATCCAGCCGGAAATTTCCGCCACTGCTGCCTGCGTCAGGCCGGTATGACGGAGCCCTTCGCGATCACTACTTTTAGGGAGTGAGCGCAGGGGTCGGAATGCGGATCCCGGATTTCGAAGTGATCCACGGCGCAGAGAGATCAGCGCCGTGGATGATCATGTCCAGCCCACGCCCCTCAATCTCTGTAAACGCCGGACTCCGCCCTCCGGACTTCCGATCCGTTCTTGCCCCCACGCCAATCTCCGCCATCATCGGCGCATGCCATACGTTGCGGATGCCATTGTCCTGGTCCTCTATTTTGCTGTCATTCTCAGCATCGGCCTTGCCCAGAGCCGGAAGAACAAGAGCGTGGAGGGCTTTGCGTTGGGAGATCGCGAGATGGCCTGGTGGGCCGTCCTGGCCAGCATCCTGGCCGCGGAGATCAGCGCTGCCACGTTCCTGGGTGCGCCTGAGTCCGGCTACAGTCGTCAGAACTGGAGCTACGCGCAGTTCGCCATCGGTACCATTCTCGCCCGCATCATCGTCAGTTTTCTCTTCATCCCGCTCTTCTACCGGCACAATGTCATTTCCCTGTATGAGTATCTGGAGACGCGTTTTGGCGTGGTGACGCGGAAGTTCGCCTCCATCACCTTCATGGTGACCCGCGTGTTGGCCATGGGCACGCGCTTGTATGTCTCGGCCATCATTCTCGTGCTTGGTTATGCGATGTGGACAGGAGGGGCGGCCTCACCCGAGACCAAATTCTGGCTCTATGCCAGCGCGGTGGTGGTGGTTACCCTGCTCACGGCGCTCTACACCTCGGTTGGTGGGATACGCGCGGTGATCTGGACGGACTTCATCCAGGTGGGCGTATTGATCGCAGCCCTGGGCTTCACCATCCCGTACCTGCTATGGAAGATTCCGGGAGGCTGGGAGGAGGTCAGTGCCATCATCAAGAGTCCTGTCTTCTTTGACTTCGCGAAACCCCAAGAACCAGGCGTATGGGCCTGGATTCGCAACGTGCTGATCTCCGAATACACACTCTGGGGCGCCATCATTGGCAGCACCTTCGTCACGATGAGCACGCACGGTATCGATCAGGACACCGTGCAGCGCATGCTCACGGCGAAGAACCGGCGTCAGAGCG
>JAEYUU010000530.1 GCA_023429545.1 Verrucomicrobiota bacterium | reverse complement strand
ATGCCGTCCAGGCGCTCCATGATCTCAGAGCAGGTGCAGCCCTCGGCAGCGGCCTTCTTCAGGTCGTCGTTCTCGATGACCGGGGAGAACTGGGAGTCTTTGTAGTACGGGAAGTGACCGCTGGTCTTGTACAGCTCCAGCTTGCCGATGTGCGGCGTGAAGACCTGCTGGTAGCCCTGCTTGCGCAGTTCCTCGCTGATGAAGTTCTGCAGTTCCTGGCGCAGGATGGCGCCCTTCGGCAGCCAGAGGATGAGCCCCTGGCCCACCTTCTCATCGATGGCGAAGAGCTGCAGTTCGCGGCCCAGCTTGCGGTGGTCGCGCTTCTTCGCTTCTTCGAGCTGCTCGAGGTGCTTCGCGAGTTCCTCCGCCGTGGGAAAAGCCGTGCCGTACAGGCGCTGCAGCTGCGGCTTCGTCTCGTCCCCCATGTAGTAGGCGCTCGCCACGGACATGAGCTTCGTGTTCTTGCACTTCGAGGTGTAGTTCACATGAGGCCCCGCGCACAGGTCCAGGAATTCGCCATTCTGGTAGCAGGAGATTTCCTCCCCTTCCGGAATCTTCGCGATGAGGTCCAGCTTGAACTGGCTGGGATTCCCCGGGCGCTCCGTGAGCCCGCCCAAGCGACCGCTCTCCGCGAGGGCGATGGCCTCCTCACGCGTGATCACCTTCTTGTCGAACCGCTGGTTCTCCTTCGCGATCTTCTTCATCTCCGCCTCGATTTTCTCGAAGTCATCCGGCGTGATGCGGTGCTTCAGGTCGTAGTCGTAGTAGAAGCCACTCTCCACCGGCGGCCCGTAAGCGAACTGCGCATCCGGCCACAGGCGCAGGATGGCGGTGGCCATGACGTGCGCGCAGGAGTGACGCAGGCGCTCCAGATCAGACATCTGGGCGCGTTCTTCAAGGGTCTTGCGTTCGGCGGACATGGCGTGGCGTGGCTGTGAAAGGAGGGGTGAGAAATGGAAAAGGGGCAGGCAAGATTGACCAGATGGGGAAATCATCAAGCCGTTTGCGCTGTCTGGTGCCGTGGCGACCACGGCCGCACACCCATGCGATCCCCCTGCATGAGCGTGAAATTCCCCATCATTCTTGCGGTCGGCGCATCCTGCCTCCTCCTGTCTGCGTGCAAGGACAAAGATGGCTCCCGTGTGCCGCCGCGTGCGCCCTCTCCGGACGGGACGAACACTTCCAGCTCAGGCGTTCACGATTCCAGGCCTGAGACGCCCCCCTCCACCACCACGGGAGTGAAAGGCACGGGCGCCGGCACGGATGCGCCCGACGACCCCAGCAAGGCGAATCCCCCTGCGGTAAGGACCCCGCCGCCGCCGCAACCATAATCCGGCGCGCAAAAACGACGACGCATCCACCTTCTTGAAAAAGGGCACCGTGTCTGCGTCACTCTTTCTTCGACAGGTGGGGCACTCCCAGGCTGTCGATCGCTGACCCCGGATCCGCGCCCCAGTCGCAAACGTGCCCGTCGGCGATGCAGCGTGTGAGCGCCGCGCTGAAGCCGGGACGGTTCCTCGCCTCCACCGGTGCGAGCAGACGCCGGGCCCAGAAGCCCAGTGCCCTCGACTTGTCCTCCTTCAGTTCCGACGCCAGTTTGTCCACATCGTAGGATTCGTTGTACACCTGCAATCCCCCCACTTCCACGGAGTAGCGGATTATGACCGGCGTGTCTGCCGGCACAGGTTCGGTCGCGGTAAAGAGGCTGACGTCTGGCATCGGAGTGAGGAGCGTTAAGGGTGGGGGCAACCATTCAACTCAAGCCGCATCGACTGCGCGGTCCGCCTCAGCATTGAGCCTACTCTCAGCAAGTTCGGAAAGTTTTTTGTCCGTCGCCTCCTCTTCCGCCAGCGTCTTCTTGAGGACCCTGGAGATATTCTTGAGGCCAAGCTGATCGGCGAAGGCGACGGCACTACCATAGGCCGCGATTTCGTAGTGCTCCACACGCTGGGCCGCGGAAACCAGAAGCACATCAATGACGGCGGGCTCGCCTTCTTCTTCCAGAAGCTTGCTGCCCTCTTCGATGAGGCCTTCCATGCCTTTGCATTTCTCGCCACGGCTGGAGACGTCCAGCTCCTTGAAAACCCCCTCCAGGCGGTTCACATGCTCCAGGGTTTCCTCCAGATGCTGTTCAAATCGCGAGGCAAGTCCCGGATTGGCGGCGCCTTTGGCCATCTTTGGCAGGGCTTTGGTCAGCTGCTTCTCCGCGCTGTAAATATCCTTGAGTTCGTGAAGCAGGGCATCGCGTAGTGATTGGAGTTTCATAGCGATGATATATCGCAACTCCGCGAACGGGGTGCTCCCTGAAAGGTGGCTCAGGGGTGCAGGATTCAAGCGCGCACCTTGGGGCGCCACACGATGCCATGGCATGAAAACTCGCTCCCCTTCCCCTCTTCGTTGGGCCGTTGGCATGGTTGCCATGGCATTGATCGGTGGCCAGATGATTGTGTCCCAGGATTCCAGACCAAAACGCGATGCCGGGGATCGCGCACCCGGGACCGCTTCCGCGCCCGGCGTGCTGCCGGACGCCAGCCAGGAGGCACAGACTCCCAGAACCGTGCCACGCACCCGCCCCGAGCAGCAGAAAACAGCGCACGATGCTGATGACAAGTTCGCGGCTGATAACGCTCCGCCCTCCTCCACGGTGAACAAGGATCAACCCGACGAAGGCGCCATCAAGGGCTTCGACTTCTATCGGGATCCGCTGAATGCGAAGAAGCCCATGCAAACTTTTGGCGAGATCATGATGGCGGACAAGAAGGACAAGGCAGGCATCATGGAAGCGCAACGGAAACTGCTGGAGAGCCGCTATGTCCTGGAGCCCAAACCCCATCCGGAAGCAAAGATGAGCCGTGGCAAACCTGTGCCCATGGGTCCCACCGCCAGGCTGAAGAATGGCACCACCTGGGATGGCCTCGCGAAGATGAGTCCGCAGGAGATTCGCGATGCGGGATCATTCCCCTACCCTGCACTGCCCCACCCCAAGCACGTGGCAGGCGGCCAGGTATTCCCCGCCATGCAGATCGAGATGTTCCCCCGGCTGCAACGCTTCGATGTGGACTTCGATATTCCAGATGCCTTCCTGCCCGAGTTCCCCCCCGCCATCTTCCTGCAAACGCGTCCGGAACTGGGCGATGTCTCGCGTGGCGAGGTGGTCTCCATCAACAACTACTACAAACTCTTCAAGGATCTCATCACGCCCGTCCAGCTCGATGGTCTGCGGCTGCTGCTCACCCCGCTGCCGCAGGAGGAGTTCAACCCCACGGACGATCGCAAGACCGAGCAGCCCAGCCTCGGCGTCACTTGCTTCGACTGCCATGTGAATGGCCACACCACGGGACAGTTC
>JAEYUU010000529.1 GCA_023429545.1 Verrucomicrobiota bacterium | reverse complement strand
TGCGGGGTTGGTTGCGGCCTTGCAGAAGGTGATTGCGGATGCCGGACGTGTATGGGTTTGCATGGCCTGTGCATTCCGCGGTCTGCCCTGCTTGATTTTGTCTGCTTCCCATTTGTGAGATGCATTTGAGCCACCCCTGCCATTGCCTTGTCATGTGTGGAGAAGCGGTTGCATATCCCCCATAACGACTGAATTCATGGAGTCCCTGGCAACCCTCATCGACGCTCTGCGCGCCCACCCCAATGTGGCGGAGAAGCTGAACATTCTCGGCGCGTATGCGCCTGCGCTCTCTGTGGCAGGCGGCGTCGAGGTCGGGGATGACGCGGCGGCGATCCCTGACGGCAATGGTTATCTGCTCTTCGCCGCGGAAGGCATGATGGAGGCCTTCATTGAAAGGGATCCGTGGTTCGCGGGCTACAGTGCCGTGATGGTAAATCTCAGCGACATCGCCGCCATGGGTGGGGTGCCCACGGCGATCGTTGATGTGCTCTGGACCCATGCGGAGTCGCCCCTGGCCGCGCAGATCTGGCAGGGCATGCAGGCGGCATCCGCGGCTTATGGCGTGCCGATCGTCGGCGGGCATACCACAAGATACCCCAAGGAACGAATCCCGCTGCTGGCCGCTGCCGTGGTGGGACGTGCGCAGAAACTCATCTCCAGCTTCGATGCCAGGCCAGGAGATGCGCTCATGATGGCCGTGGATCTGCGCGGCGCTTATCGTTGGGAAGGATCCCTGTGCTGGAATGCAAGTGTGGGATCTCCCGCGGAACGTCTGCAGGCGGACATGCGTCTGCTTTCAGAACTTGCGAATGAGGGACTTGTCACGGCGGGGAAGGACATCAGCAATGGCGGTGTGCCCGGGACGCTCGCCATGCTTCTGGCGACTTCACGCTGCGGTGCGGAGCTGAACCTCGACGCTGTTCCGGTGCCCACTGATACGGACATGCTGCACTGGCTCGTCTCCTTTCCCAGCTATGGATACCTCCTCAGCGTCCGCCCGGAGAAGGTGGCGGAGGTGCGGGCGAGATTTCAGGCGAGGAACATCGCGTGTAGCGTAGTGGGCGAAATTACGGAATCAGCCTCAGGTGCAATATCACACCCTATCAGGATGCATTGGAAGGGGCAGGACGCGATGTTTGCGGAAGTGGTGAGTCCTTCTACCTTCGCTGGATCGTAGGGCCATCCTTCCACGTGCCCTGGATCATCACATCCCGGGGATGCTCAGGAATGCCACGCTCATTCGTGTGCAGCTTCTGCACCAGCAGATCCACCGCCGCCGCGCCGACGGCATCCAGATTCCCATCGATGCCCGCCATGCTCTTGCGCTCCTGCTCCGTCCCAAACAGATGAGCCACGCCAACATCCTCCGGCACGCGCACACGCAATCGATTTAGCAGTTCCACCACACGTTCTTTATACGCGATGATGGCATCCGGACGATGCTGCTCGAACCAATCGCGGAAGCGGCTCATGTTCACTATCGTGCCTTCCACCATGAAGGGCGGGCACTGTTCCTCCGCAGGGCGCTGCCATTGTTCATCCAGCGCTGCCGCAGACCATTGGCCGCCGACCACGCGGTTGTTCCGCACGGGTGCTACCAGGGCTGGCCTCTGGTAGCCGGCGGCGCGCAGTTCGCTGAAGGCAAGCTTCACATTGTAGAAGCCATTGAGATGCACGCGGTCCACCGGCAGGGCATCGAAGTAGGTGCTCAAGCCCACCACGGAGAACTGCGCCATATCCTGCCGCGTGAATTGGGCCTCATCCCGCGAGAAGCCCAGGATCATGCCGCGGATGCCCTGAGCGTGCAGCACGCGGCAGAGGCGGGCGGGATTATGTCGTACGGATTCCAGGGAGACCACCTCCACCCGGTAGCCAAGCTGCTCAGCGCGATCCCGGATGCCACGGAAGTACCAGCGGCACACATCCTTTCCCTGCCAGTCGGCATCGGAAAGGTGCGTCACCAGCGCAAGCGTCTCCGCATGCGGCTGCGTCTTCCGGCGGCGCTGGGTCATCAGGGCCTGCACGAGCGGATTCGGCACATAACCTAGCCGTCGCGCCGCTGTCTTCACTCGCAGCTTCACCTCGGGCGTGATGCGAGGGTCATCGCGCAGGGCACGGGAAACCGTCGCCGGGGAAACCCCCGACGCCCGTGCGACATCAAGCATGCAAACCCTGGATTCCGGCATGTAGGTGAGCCGCACATGCTGTTGTGCGTTTGGGAGCGTTCCCTGGCATTCACCACGCAGACTTCGTGCCAGCGTTCTCGAATTGCCTAGATCCTGTTACCTCTCGCTTCTGGCTAACTCTCGGAATGGCTGCAGGTTGGCCCTGCCTGGCCCGAAGATCACGTGCGAGTCGGTTATAGAAACAACGTCCAGAAATCCAGGGAACATGCTCGAAGCATTGAGTTCCTCCGGTTCCCTCGCGTGAGAGGGTATTACCAAATCCGTCCATGACCACCTGCCCTCGGAATCGCGCTGTAGCAAGATTTGCGCTCGGCGAGGGTAAGTCGGGGAGCGGTCTTCCACGATGAGGATGGACTGACCTGAAGGACTCACATGCGCCGACACATGGTCGTTTTCCCGATGATACGCTTCAAACTCCGCCTCCGCATACTGCGGGTCGAAGAGCATGGAGGGTGCCGTGAGCACGACTTTGTCTGAGGTCTCTGTCAGCTCATAGATGGAACACGTTCGCTCGCCGTCTGAACCCACAGCAGGGTGTTCGTTGGACGCGTGTTCGCAAGGTCTCCCCGCCAGATGACGCAATTGCAATCCAGATCCCAGATCGATCTGGGTGACTGGATAGGTAAGCCCTCCATCGTACACCGGCTTGTGAGAAACCGGGGGTGTCTGACACGAGGTGAGCAACAGCAGCAGTGAAAGGAAGGACAGTTGGTGCCGCATCCCTGGGATGAGTCGAGAAAGGCTACACCAGCAACACCAGTGCCACTACCTGCCACACGAGCACAATGGTCCAGAAGATAAGCTGGAACCAGCGCTTGGCCGTCTTGTGCCGGAGGTTTTGCTGGGCGAGGTAAGCCCCGGGCCATCCGCCCAGCAGGGAGAAGCCGTGCAGCGTGGTCTCGGGAATGCGCCATCCCTGTGCCTGGGCACGGAGCTTGTCATGCCAGTAGAGCCCATAGGTGGCCATGCTGAAGAGGGCCATGTAAACCAGAAGGCCAAGCCACGTGTCGGTGCCGCGGCGCCATGCGGCGAGCGACGGGAGCGCCAGCAGACAAGCCATCAGCGCGCCCCGGGTGCGCAGCACCCGGAATGCGAACAATAGGAGCTTGCCACTTTTGCCGGCTGCCATGGGGGTCTCGTCTGTAGCGATCGACCCATCCACTGCCACCGTATCGGCCATTGCGCAATCGCCGGAGAGTCTGGACGGGCGTCCTGGGTCTGTACTATAAGCAGGCATGCTTCCGCGTCGCTCCCGCTTGCCGCTGCTTTGTTCCTTGATTGCCGCCATGTTTACTTTTGTGCTGGGACAAGCCGCACGGGGTGCTGAGCCGCCGGACGGAACTCGCCTTTACCTGCAACACTGCTCCATCTGCCATGGAGCGGAGGGGCGGGGGATCCCCAATGTATTCCCGCCTCTGGCCAGGGCGGACTTTCTGGTCGAGCAGCGGGAAAAGGCGTTGCGCGCTCCGCTGGAGGGGATGGTGGGCAGGATTGTGGTGAATGGCCAGACTTATGAGGGAGCCATGCCTCCCGTGCTGCTGGAGGACGCTGAGATCGCCGCGATCTTCAGGCATGTGTTTTCCTCATGGGGAAACGGGGCCACCGTTCCCGACGCTGCTGAAATCTCCGCAGTGCGTGCGAAGACCAGGTTTCCCACGATGGCTGCGCTTCGCGAAGCGCTCGGCGGCGGCCAGCTCCCCACAGCGCCGGAGGGCTGGGAGCTGAAAGTGGGTGTGGAACTGAACTTCTCACCGGTCCGTTTAGCACTGCATGCGGATGGAAAGACGGTGCTGGCTCTTTCGCAGCGAGGCGACGTCTGGAGTTGGAAACCGGGGGACACTGCCGCCACGCCGTTGTTTGATGGCAAGGGCTATCTCGACGCCAGCCTGGGGTCGGAGGCGACCTTGGGCCTCACCGTGGACCGCGCAGGACGCCTCTATGTCACCAGCAACCAGTGCAACAAGAAGGCGAGTCCCGTGGCAAATGAAGTCACCATCTTCCGCACGCAGCCGTGGGCGGAGGATCAGCCATGGACCGCGCCAAAGCCGTGGTACCGTACCACCTATCCCTTTGGCGTGGGGCCGTACAATCATGGTGTATCACACATTGCGCAGGGGCCGGACGGCATGATGTACGTGACCAGTGGATCGCGCACGGATGGCGGCGAGGCGGGCGTGCAACCGAACTATTCCACGGAAGGGGAGGTGCCCATCACGGCCTGTCTGTGGAGGCTCGATCCCCGCGAAGACAAGCCCACCATGGAGGTTTACGCCAGCGGCCTGCGTAATACCTACGGCTTCTGCTGGGATGATGAAGGCAGGCTCATCGGCACGGAGAACGGTCCTGATGCGCATGCGCCGGAGGAGTTGAATGTGATCGAGAAGGGCAGGCGCCATGGCTTTCCCTTCCAGTTCTCGGATTGGGACAAGAAACCCTACGTCCATACCCCGAATGCACCTTCAGGTTTGGAGTTCATCAGGCCACTCCGCAACACGGGGCCTGATGGTGGTGGTGAAAAGGGTCGCATATCCACCTTCCACCCGCATTCCTGTCCTTCAGGCATTGTTTGGCTGGGAAAGGACTGGCCGGCGCCACTCGGTGGAAGCCTTCTCACCGTCCGCTTTGGCAACCTGCTCAAGCTGGAAACTGGTGATGTGGGATTCGACCTGCTTCAGATGAAGCCCAACTTCAAGAGCCGCACTGTTGCGGTGAAGCAGGTGCTGTCACCGTGGAGCCGGCCTATCGATGTTTTGACGCTGTCCGGCCACCGCGTGATCATCGCGGAGTACTGTCGTGGCGCGACTCTCGCAGCAGGCCTTGGCACACCTGGGCGGCTGCTGGTGCTGCAGCCGAAGGCGGCGACGCCGTAGTGGCTGCCGGCCTACTTCCCCTCCTTCGCCCACTGCTTCATGAGGGCGATGTTCTTCTCCACTTCGGGGTTGCCCTTACCAAGGTATTCCTGCATGTCGCTGTCGTACATGGCCTCGCTCTCTGGGCCTCTGTCACCGGAGTAGGCAATCCATTGGTCAAGACGTGTACGGAGCTTTTCGAGAGTGGCCCTGTGCGTGGGATCCTCGGCGAGATTCTTCACCTGCCAGGGATCGGCTTTCCAATCGTAGAGCTCTTCTGCCGGGCGTTCCGGGCTGAAGAGCAGCTTCTCGCTCAGAGGATCCAGCTTTCCTTCGGCATGAAGTGTACGCAGGCGCTGCACGATGGTCTTGCCATCCTTGTAGGCATTGGGCTGCAGGTGCGGGCGTTTTGGGTAGAAGTTGCGGATGTACAGGTACTGGTCCGTGCGCACACTTCGGATGCGCTCCACCGTTTCATCGCAGCGATCCCGCGCCGCGAAGATGACCTCGCGGGGAGTGTAGTCCTTGGCCAGGATATTCTGTCCCTGCATGGCGGATGGAATCGGAATATCTGCCGCCGCCAGCGAGAGCGGGGCAAGGTCGATTTGCATCACGAGGTCATCTCGCACCACTCCCTTCGGGATGCCAGGACCACTCACGATCAGCGGCACATGGGTTCCCTCGTTGTAGAGGTATTGCTTGCCGCGCGCATGGCTGATGCCGTGATC
>JAEYUU010000522.1 GCA_023429545.1 Verrucomicrobiota bacterium | reverse complement strand
TGTCATGTTAAGTGGTCAGGTCGTGGCCCGCATCGGGCCGGTGCGGTTCACCTCATGCGTGATCGGTTTTTCCGCTTTTTTCGTGCTCATGCATTTCTTCCTCACACATCCTCCCAGATTGCTTCTGGAGCTTTCTTCCGGCGCCTACGGGTGCGGGATTGCTTTGGCTATTGCTGGCACGGTGATTCCGTCTTATTTATTCGGAATCGGTTTGAAACGAGCCGGTTCGCAAGCTTTTGCAATTATAGGGATGATAGGGCCGTTAGGTACTGTCTTCCTAGGCTGGATGATTTTGGGAGAGGCGTTGAATCTCATCCAGATCCTTGGTCTGCTTCTCACACTGGCGGGCGGACTCGCGGTGAGCCTGCTCAAGGACAAGCCAGTTTCAGCGGCTACCGCCTCAGCGGGAAAAGCTACGACAACAAGTGACGCGACTCGGCCATGATTTTCCGTGCTGGACGTGAAAAAACCTTGTCTGCGCGGCGCTGGATGCGGGAGAGCAAAGCGTCGCGTCGTGCCTTTACTTTTGGCCTCCATCCTTTCGACGGCTTTAGATGTCCGGAAATCGCGGAATTGCTGAAGACATCGAGGTCATGGCAGTCGCCCAGCAGTGAACCGAGTTTCCGGGTGCGACGCAGGTGCTTGGGATGGTGAAGCCATGGCTCCAAGGCCGTGGACTGATAGTAGAGCTTCTTCACTTTTTTACGCCATTGGTGGAGATTCTGAGGTGAAGGGTCTTCTTGGGCTCGTTGCCACGCCTTTCGACTCGACTTGTAGCCCTTGGCGAAGCGTCCGGCCACCAAGTCCCAATTCAGGTGAGACAGGTCGAGCAATCTCACGGCAATGAGAAGTTGCCCGGTGGAGGCGAGGGCTTTCCTCAGTTGGCTTGCTGTGGGCGAGAGCTGGGCCCGGGGTGCTGGCATGGTGGTGCCGAGGTCGTTCGCCAGTTTTGACATGATGAGGGTGTCCCGTGGTCCAGAGAGCAGATTCTTCAGGTCTCGTACGTCCTTGACTAGCGAGGCCATGGTAGCCTTGGGGATGACGGGCTGGGCCAGATCCAGCATGGCCTGCAGCTTCTTCATCCGCTTGCGCAGATTGTGGATGCTCTGGTCCTCCCATCGGGGGATGTGGCGGATGTCACGCGCCGCCTGATGGACGAGCTGGACCAGCAGGCGGTGGAGCCAGGAACCCGCATGGCTCCTGACGTGTGCGTGACTGGGGGTCCCCGGATTCATGGCAGCCTACAACTACGCAGCGGGAAGGATGCATGCTCCCCATCAATTGCGAATGTGCTGCCAAGAGTAGCGGGAGAATCAGCCCTCGCCGCGTGTCAGGAGGTGGTCCTTGCGACGGAGCCGGGCGGCCTTGATCTGGGCCAGCTCCTGAGCACGAGTGAGGTGCCAGCGGGGTGGGGAGACGCGGAGAGTCCAGTGCCAGGCATGGATGAGCACTCGCTGGCGTTGCTCGTTGAACCACTCGAAGAAAAGCAGGTTTTTCAGGCTTCCTTTGGGCGGCGTGATGGCCATGCTGATTGGAGGTGCGCTCTTCCGCAGGGATTGCGTAATTCGCCTTGAGGCTGTCATTTCGCCCGCAATGCCAGTTTGAAGACGATGCAGCTTGGACAGCAGGACGTTGTCCATCTTTGGCACGTGATTCTTTATTTCAAGTGAGCATCCAGCAATGTCGCTCAGGAAGTTTCCTTGCAATTCTACGTGAATGGCGTGCTGAGCGCCCGCGAGTTGAATGATTCCGGTGACAAGATTTGGGATTTCGTTGCTGAAGGTGGCGGTGAGGACGGCGTTGCTGAGCTGAAGATCCATTATTAAAAATATAAGAGAATCTACAATCACGGGCAAGTGGCACAATGGGGCGGTGTGAACCGTGGACTCCCAACCAAAGTCACGGAGGTTTATTCCTCACAAAACCCTTTGTGCCTTTGTGTCTTCGTGTCTCTGTGCTGAATTCCCTGACATCGTTCCTCCCGTCCGGCTCCTGTATCGCATGCCCTTTCCGCTCTCGATTTCCATCATCTCCTGTAATGAGGAGGCGAACATCGCCCGGTGCCTGAAAAGCGCTGCGGATCTGGCGGAGGAGATCGTGGTGGTGGATTCAGGGTCCAAGGATCGAACCCGGGAGGTTGCCGAGGGGTTCGGAGCCCGGGTGGTGCATCAGGACTGGCTGGGGCACCGGGATCAGAAGAATGTGGCGCTCGGCCTGTGCACGAAACCTTGGGTGCTGGCCCTCGATTGCGATGAGGAACTGTCCCCGGAACTGCGGCAGAGCATCGAGTGCTTCTTCCAGGATGGGTCGGCGGAGAAATTCGATGGAGCGGAGTGCAATCGCAAGGTGTGGTTCTTGGGCCGGTGGATCACCCACGGCGACTGGTACCCGGATCGGAAGCTGCGCCTCTTTCGCCGGGGGAAGTCCAAATGGGGCGGAAGTCCGGAGCACGATTACATTGAGCTGGCAGGTTCTACCCTGCGGTTGGAGGGTGATCTGCACCACTACTCCTTCCCTTCCATGAGCCGGTACGTGGAGAAGATTAATACCTTCAGCGACATCTTCCTGGCGCGGCAGAAGGCGGAAGGCAAAAAGTGGTCCATGTGGGCGAATGTCACGAGACCTTGGTGGCGCTTTTTCCGGGCCTACTTCCTGCGTCGAGGTTTTTTGGACGGCTTCCCCGGGTTCTGGATCGCGGTGTCCACGGCCTACTTCGCCTTCGTGCGGTACAGCCGGAAGTTTGAGGACGAAGTGGATGGGGGGAAGTGAGCAGGGCCGAGCGGTGGCGCTGACTGGGCGATGCCTTTGGGAGTCGCTTGGAATAATTCGTGCGACCGGAGAATTCGCCATGGGCGATTCAGTGGGTGAACAACCTGCTGAATCTTATGAGCTTGGGGACCATTTTGCTGATCGTCGTGATCCTGCTTCTCGTTGGAGCCCTGCCCACATGGCCCCACAGTTCTAAATGGGGATACTTTCCCAGCGGTGGCCTAGGCTTGGTGCTGGTGATTCTGATCATCCTGCTTCTGCTTGGGCGGATTTAGAGGAAGGAGAGGAAGGGTGCAGGCTGTATGTGGATATCAGGAGAGTTAGCAAAGCAGCATAGTAGAGCCGCGGGGTTAGTTGGTTTGCCCCAAGCTCGAAAACTGTCTGCCCATGGAATGTCACCATGGCAGACCGGTTTTTTGGCTTCGCTGTTCTGCGTTGCACTTCACCCAATCAACCCTTCGCTCGGGCTTTGCTGGGCATGGCAGGGTGATAGCCCTCGGCAATCTCTTCGATGACTTTGGCATTGAATGCCTTGAGGTCACCGGGGTTGCGGCTGGTGACCAGACCGTTGTCCACCACCACAGGTTCATCCACCCATTCGCCACCGGCGTTCCGAATGTCGCTTTGGATGGCGGGCCAGGAGGTGAGGCGGCGGCCATTCACGATGCCGGCCTCAATGAGGATCCAGGGTCCATGGCAGATGGCGGCGATGGGCTTGCCGGCGTCGGCAAATTCGCGCACGAAGTCCACGGCTTCCTCGCTGGAGCGCAACTCATCGGGGTTGGCCAGGCCACCGGGCAGGACAAGGGCATCGTAGTCGGCGGACCTCGCTTTCTTAAGGGGGATGTCGACATCGAACTCGTCGCCCTTTTCAAGGTGGTTCATGCCCTGAATCCTGCCTCCTTTGGGTGAGATGATGGTCACGTTGGCACCCGCGCGCTCCAGGGCGTGAAGCGGTTCCTCGAGTTCGGACTGTTCAAAGCCATCCGCCGCGAGGATGGCCACGTGCTTGCTGGAAAGGTCTGTCTTCATGCGAGTGAATCGGGCTTGCGGGAGGGGGTGGATGCTTGTATGGGCTGGCCGTCCGTGGCCCAGTGACCCAACAAGGAGTGGGCGCAACGCACAGGGAACTGGCAAAAGGATGAGGCCCAGGAACGGGCAGCCAAGGAGGGCGGGGATTGCGATGTCTCATGGTGAGCATGAGACCCCATTCCGAGACCCCCTATATGAAAGCCCCACTGCTGCTGGTGATTTGTGGACTGCTATGCTGCCTGGCCGGGCGGGTCATCGCGCAGGAGGCGGCGCCCAAAGCCATCCCCGTGGAAGAGCCGAAGAAGCTCAATGACCCGAAGAAGATCGAGCGGCTGCAGGTTTTTCTGGATCGCGAGGGATTCCCGCCAGGGCAGATCGATGGGAAGTGGGGTGAGTTCACCGGAAAGGCGCTTGGGCGATATCAGCAGCACCGCAAAGGAGTGGCGGCGAATGCCGCAGTGGATCTGCCGGAAGACCTGGAGACGTTCACCGAGTACACGGTGACGGAAGGGGATCTCAAACAGATCGGTGAAGTGGGATCAACCCCTGAGGAGCAGGCGAAGCAGAAGTCGAGTCCGTATCCCACCACGGTCCACTTCCTCAAGGAGCGCTTTCATTGTGACGGGGACTATCTGAAGGGATTGAATCCCGGGCTGAACATGGAGGAACTCAAACCCGGCGATGTGGTGAAGGTGCCCAATGTCACCCCCTTTCTGGTGGAGAAGCTGAAGGTGAAGGATCGCATCCAGCCGAAGCCCGAATTCCAGAGGCGGACGCTGCGGGTGGACACCAAGGAGAAGATGCTCGACGTGATGGAAGGTGGGAAGGTGATTGCATCATTTCCCATCACACCCGGGTCGGAAGCACTGCCCGCCCCGGTGGGCACGTGGGAGATTGAGAACATGACCACACTGCCCCTTTTCCGCAGGGACGAATCCATGCTGAAAACGGGGGTGCGCAGCGATGAGTACCACCTGATCCCGCCGGGTCCCTCCAGCGCGGTGGGCGTGCTGTGGATTCAACTCAACAAAAAAGGGATTGGGATTCACGGCACAAATGATTCCGAGACGATTGGGCGCGCGGCGAGCCATGGTTGCATCCGGCTCTCGAACTGGGATGCCATTCGTTTGAGTGAAATGGTGACGGACGGCGTGGCGGTGGAGATTGTCGAAGGAGCGGGGACTTGAGACCTGGCAGCAAGACCTGGGAATTCCTTTCGTTCCCGATGGATGCTTTCGTTCAGACATGCCGTTTCCCGAGCCATCCTCCTACTTTCTTGCGCATGGTCCCCGACCCTGCAGTCGGCGGATCGACCCAACATCCTGTTGATCCTTCCGGATCAGATGAGGGCAAGTGCCATGGCGTGCGATGGCAATCTTGACGCAAAGACTCCGAACATCGATCGGCTGGCAGCAGAAGGCATGCGGTTTCCCAGAACGTATGCCAACGTGCCGGTGTGCTGCCCGGCGCGCGCCATTCTGCTGACCGGCACCTACCCGCACGTGAACGGAATGGTGGCCAATGACCTGCGCCTGCGCGAGGAACAGGTGACCCTGGCGGAGATTCTGCAGCAGGCCGGATACCGCACGGGCTTTGTGGGGAAGTGGCATCTGGATGGCGGACAGCGGGACCCTGGATTTGTGCCGCCGGGACCGCGCAGGCAGGGGTTTGAATTTTGGGCAGCGTACGAGTGTCATCACCGGCATTTTGAGCCGACTTATTTCCGTGATTCGCCGGAGATGATCACGGTCAGGAAGTTCGAGCCGGAGGCGTCGTGTGACTTTGCGGTCGAGTTCCTGAAGGAACAGCCGAAAGGTAGACCTTTCTTCCTCACGGTGCAGATGGGGCCACCGCATGATCCCTATGGAGCGCCGCCGAAGTACATGGACCAGTACGATCCGGCAAAGCTCACCATGGATGCGAGCTGGCAGGAGGGCAGCGAGGTGCGGCCCGTGCCCAAGACCGGCCTGAAACGTGGCCCACTCGCCAGCCGGTTCGTGCCGGTGGGTGGCCGGGAAGAGGTGGCAGCGTACTACGCCGCCATCACCGCCATCGATGATCAGGTGGGCCGCCTTATGCAGGTATTGAAGGAAACCGGCGCCGATGAAAACACCATCGTGCTCTTCACCTCCGATCATGGTGACATGCTGGGCAATCACGGCATGAGGCGCAAACGCAAGCCGCATGATGAATCGGCGAGGGTGCCGGGAATCATCCGCTGGCCTGCGCGCGTGCCGAAGGGGAAGGTGGTGGACACCCTGCTGAGTCATGTGGACATGGCGCCCACGCTGCTGGCGCTGGCGGGAAGTGAGGTGCCAAAGAGCATGCAGGGCGCGGATCTGTCCAGAGTGGCGTTGGGGGAGACTACCGAGGGCCCAGAGGCGGTCCTGCTGCAGATTTTTGTGCCGTTCAATCCGGACGGTATCGCGAAGCCCTGGAGGGGCATCGTCACGCCCACCCATACCTATGCGAGGTATGAAGACGGGCCGTGGGTGCTCTTTGATGATCGTAGTGATCCCGACCAGATGAAGAATTTTGTGGGTGACGCCAGCGCCCGCGGGGTGCTCGACCAACTCGACAGCCAGCTCAGTGCCCTGATGAAAAAACATGGCGACGTGTGGAGCTTCAACTCCAGCGAACTGGTGGAGGAAGGCGGCAGGCTCTATCGTCACCAAACTTTCTACACCATCGACCAGTACCTTGCCTGGGCGAAGGCCAACCCGGAAAAGGCGAACGCCAAGGCTGAAGCTGCTCCCGCACCTGCCACCAATGCTTCGTCCGCGCGCAAACCATGATCTCCAGGCACCTTTCATTTCTATTGCTCGCCGCTTTGTCATTCCTGGACACGGTCTCCGGCGCGGACCGGCCCAACATCCTGTGGCTTACCAGTGAGGACAACAGTCCCTACCTCGGGTGCTATGGCGACAAGCTGGCTTTGACGCCGCATCTGGACAAGCTGGCGGCACAGGGCGTGCGCTACCGGAATGCCTTTGCGAACTCGCCGGTATGTTCCGCGGCCCGCACCACGCTCATCACCGGGATGAATGGCTGTGCGCTGGGGGTGCAGCATCACCGCAGCAGTGTGCGCATCCCGGATGAGTTCAAGCTGTATCCAGAGGTTCTCCGCGCCGCTGGATACTACTGCACAAACAACTCCAAGACGGACTACAACCTGCAGGACCGAAAGAACCTGTGGAACGAGAGCAGCAAGAACGCGCACTACAAGAACCGTGCGGCGGGACAGCCGTTCTTCGCGGTCTTTAATTTTACTACCACGCATGAAAGCCAGGTGGCGCCGAAGGATGGGAAGGCGGATTTCCGGATCCCGCCGGAGCAGATGCCACTGCCGCCATACCACCCCGATACGCCGGAGATTCGTCGTGACTGGGCAAACTACTATGACCAGATGACACTCATGGATGCGCAGGTGGGGAAGATGTTGGAGCAGTTGGAAAAGGCCGGATTGGCCGAGGACACCATCGTCTTCTATTATGGCGACCACGGTGGTGCCCTGCCGCGCGGCAAACGGAACCTGCACGACTCCGGCACACGCGTTCCCCTGATTGTGCGCATTCCGGACAAGTGGAAGCAATGGTTGCCCGTGAAGGCAGGCGAGTGGGTGGAGGATCCCGTGAGTTTTGTGGACCTGCCGGCGACCGTTTTCAGCCTGTGCGGCGTGGAGATTCCCGCGAACTATCAGGGAAGGCCGTTCCTGGGGGAGAAGAAGGTCGCCCCGCGGGAACATGTCTTCCTCTACCGCGGACGCATGGACGCGAGGTATGACAACTCCCGCGCCATCCGGGACAGGGAGTATCGCTACATGAAGAACTATGCTCCGCATCGCCCCTGGGGACAGTATTACGAATACGCCTTTCAACAGCAACCCAGCATGCGCTCGTGGTATGCGGAGTATCTCGCGGGAAGATGCAATGAGGTGCAATCCGCCTATTGGAAGGCAAAAGCTTCGGAGGAGTTTTATCAGGTGGGCAGCGACCCTTTTGAGATCAAAAATCTGATTACGGATCCCACGCTGGCGGAGCGCATCGCGGACATGCGAAAGAAGCTGCGCGCGGAGATGCTCGCGGTGCGGGACACCGGGTTCATCCCGGAGGGCATGCATGAGAAGCTGGCGGGCGGGCAGACCATCCATGACTACGCGCAGAGTGAGGCGTATCCCCTGGAGCGCATCATTGACATGGCGGATCTGGCCACTTCCCGTGACGTCTCGGCGCTGCCCGCGCTGATGAAGGCGATGGACGATGCTCATCCGGTGATGCGCTACTGGGGCGCGACGGGATGCCTGGTTCTGCAAAAGGACGCGACGCCTGCGAAGGCGAAGCTAGAGGCGCTGCTGAAGGATGAATGGGATGACGTGCGTGTGG
>JAEYUU010000501.1 GCA_023429545.1 Verrucomicrobiota bacterium | reverse complement strand
GGTCGTGGGAGGCGCGCAATACCTCATGCACCAGGCTGCGCTGGGGCGTCATGCGCAGATCCGCCGGCATGGTGGGTTCTTCGTGGTCAGGCAGGGGAGCTTTCATGGGCAACCAGGGTGAGGTAGGGTGGTTGGACAGGCAAAGTACGCTCAATTGGAATGAGATCAAGAATCATTCTAATTTCGTTCGAAAAATGGGGCTAACACCCTCACTGTCAGTCTAAGAGCCGAAAACGGGTTCGTGCTCGTCACCCTGAAGGGGTTAATACAGCTACTTTAGAGCCACGAGAGAACCATGATCGCCTGCCTGGACGCTCACTACGAGGGCGATGCTGCCCTTGCGGCCGCCATCCTCTTTGATGGCTGGTCTGCTTCAGCGTCCCAACTGGAAAAGGTCGTCCGAATCGACGGGGTCGCCGCCTATGAGTCGGGCAACTTCTACAAACGCGAATTACCCTGCCTCCTCACGGTGCTTCAGGCGGTGCCCGCCGTAAGTACGATAGTTATCGATGGATACGTGTGGCTGGATGATGGCAAACCCGGATTGGGGGCTCACCTGTACGAAGCGCTCGGTCAGCGAATTCCCGTGGTGGGTGTTGCCAAGACTGGATACAAGGGCTCCAAAAATGCATCGACGGTACTTCGTAGCGCCAGCCTCCGACCTCTCTACGTCACATCCGCAGGCATCCATGTGGAGCAAGCTGCGGAGTCGGTGCGTCTCATGCACGGCGAGCATCGACTTCCCACCCTGCTGTCACGAGTCGACCAGGTCTGCCGCGGGAAAGTTCCTGGCTAGACCCGCGGGCCACCGTGACGCCTCCCCCCACTCAAAGCGCTTGGTGGCGACGGGCCTTCCAGTAGGCGCCGAGGTGGTAGATGATGCCGCAGCTCGAGTTGTGCTCGTAGTCGAAGGAGAGGATGCCCTGGCGGAGCAATGCCTTCTGCTCAGGGGAAATCCGCGGTTCATCCTCCATCAAGGGGACCATGGCGGCTTCGCCCAGTTCCCGGGTAAGGTGCCAGATCTCGCGGTAGGGTCCCCATTGGGGATTGGGATAGCCCTTTTGGTTTTTCCATACTGGGACATGGCGCCAGTCCGGCCCCAGCATCCTCATCTCTTCGGGAGTCTTTTGGGAAATCTGACCGCTCACCTTGGCCGTGCGCTTCGCGGAGAGCGTGGACACATGCCGCATCACCTCATGAATCTTCGCCTCCAAGGGAGCATCGGGTTCGAGTTGATACAGCAGTTCCAGCGAGCACTGCATTTGCAGGAGCGCGTAGGCGGGCTTGTGCTCATCCGGGCTGGCGGATTGCGCCACGGCTTCCGCCACATAGTTGCGCCATTCCTTCTGATAGCGATCATCACGGGTTACATCCCAGGCGGCGGCGTAGATCATCGGCAAACGTGCGGCCTCGTGCGCCTGCACATTCCACATGCGGCAGATGCCCAAGGGACAGCGCTGGCCATCCGCCCGGCAGAAGTCGTAATCATTCTCCGGAGTGACGAACGCAATCATACGGTCAGCGACTGCTGACAGCAGGCGGCGGATTTCCATCTTGGCCGCGTCATCCGCCAGCGGGCTGTGATAATACTTCCACAAGCCATGCACGAAGTGCGTGTACTGGTCCCGGGAGGAATTGATGTAAACGCTCTTGCGATCCTCCGGGCACACATTGCGGGCGATGAAGCCCGGCACACCGTGGACGGTGGCACTCAGGCGCATGCCCCGGAAGACCTTGGTCATGGGCTCCCGCAGAGAGTCATCGCCGGTCACGGCATGCATGTCTGTCATGATGCTGAGCATCGCACCGCCCAGGATCATGCCATCCTCCATGCCGGTACTGTAGCCACAGGGGTTGGGAAACTGGCGCTTCACCTCCTCCGCCGTGGGGAGATGGGCAAGTTCCTTACCGGCCTCATAACTGCTGAGGTAGTCAGCGAAGATCTGCACATCCTTCTGGAAGAACCGGTCCCACACGACATTCCAAGCCTGCTTCATCTTCGCCTCCAGTTCCGCTGCATGCGGCGCAGGCGCAGGCGTGTCTTTTCCCGCATGCGCCACGCAGGGCAGAAACAGGCCAAGGAGCGCAGATGTGATGCCCGTCAGAGTGAAGTGCTTCATGGATGACAACGGTGCCGCCTGGCGGCCAAAGTGAAGGAACCTGCCAGTTCAGAAGACAATCGCAATTCCAAAGCACGGAGCGGCGTCTTCGCCCGGCGACACCAAAAAGTGTGGCAGGCGTCTCCGCCTGCCACAGGTCACCAACCAGGAGACAACATGCTGCACTGAAAAACTGCCAGACAAAAAAAGCGGCGGCCCATGAGGACCGTCGCCTCAGTCAACATGGGGCGAGTTACTTCGTGCGGATGATGACCGCGCTCACGTCATCGAGGCTGACGACCGCGTCATAGAATTCCTGGCCGGTGAGTTCTGAGACATGCACGGCCTTGTCGCCCACGGCGGAAATCTTTCCGGAGAGCTTTTCACCGGACTTCAGGCGGAGTTCCACCTTCTGGCCTTCGTTGCGCTTGAGCACAGTGGCGGGCGTGTCGGTAGGGGTGAAGCC
>JAEYUU010000455.1 GCA_023429545.1 Verrucomicrobiota bacterium | reverse complement strand
GGCTTCACCGCAGGAGCGGGAGCGCCAGGAGGACGCGGGGCCGCAGGGGCACCAGCCGCACGTGCTGCGGGGGGAGGGGTCGGGGCACCTGGGGGGCGCGGTGGGGCCGCGGGAGCGCCTGGAGGACGCGGCGCGGCGGGCGGACGTGGAGCGCCAGCCGGAGCTGGAACGGCGTCCAGCTTCACATAGGCGGTGGTGCGGGAGGCTGGGGCTGGCGCACCAGAAGGCAGCACCACGGGAGCCGTGGCGGGACGCGCGGCCGCCGGAGGCAGCGGGGAACTGGGAAGCTGGATGGGTGCGGTCGCCTTGCTCGCAATGGACACGGGCCCCGTCTTGTTCATGGGCATCGTGGGCGGCAGAGGAGCCGGAGAGGTGGGAACACGGGCCGTGGCGGCTCCCGCAGGCGTCACCGAGGTGGTGATGGGGCGCGGGACCGGGGTGGTATTAACCACGGGCGGGACCGGGGCCGTCATCTCCTTCGGCTGCGTCATTCCGGCGCCCGGACGGGCCCGCAGGGTGATGCGCACGGTCTCCTTCTTAAGCGGCACGGCAGCCGTCTTTTGTGACGGTGATGGCGGCGGCGTCGGCTGTGTCTTGTTGTCGCTCATGATGCAAAAATTTGTCACGGAGGCATGGAGCCACCGTGTATTTCAAAAAAGATTAGCCTTTTTCGTCGTGGGGAGTCAATGGGATTCTCCTGTTTTGGGAGGAAGTTTTGCCGGGAAGAATGCGGTGCATGCGCCGATGCTTGAGGGGATTGACGCCCGGCACCATCATCCCGGCATCGGTGGGACTTTGCAAGGTTGCCCTGTCTCCGCCGACACCCCAGTGAGGCACCTAAACGTGGCGGGGATGGGAGGTCAACTTTCGCTTGCCTCCCCCTCCCCGCGCCGCTACGAACCCTGCCCCACTTCTTCGCACCACTACCCATGAGAGTTCTCATCACCGGAGGCGCCGGTTTCATCGGTTCCCACACCGTCGAGCGGCTGCTGGAGGCAGGCCATGACGTCACCATCCTGGACAACTTCAACGATTACTATGATCCCGCCATCAAGCGCGAGAACATCCGCGCCGTGGGTGACAGGATCACTCTGGTAGAAGGCGACCTGCGTGAAAAGGAAGACGTGGAGCGCGCCTACGCCGCCGCGCCGGTGGACGCGGTGATTCATCTCGCCGCCCGCGCCGGGGTGCGTCCGAGCATCGAGCAGCCGGAGCTCTACATCGACACGAACATCAAGGGCACCTTTCACATGCTGGAGGCCGCAAAACGCCACGGCGTGAAGCGCTTTGTCTTTGCCAGCAGCAGCTCGGTGTACGGGGTGAACAAGAAGGTTCCCTTTGCCGAGGTGGACCCCATCCTGCAGACCATCTCCCCCTATGCCATGACGAAGATGGCCGGCGAGCAGATGTGCTCCAACTACTCCGCACTCTACGATATTCGCACGGTGTGCCTGCGCTTCTTCACCGTGTACGGACCGCGCCAGCGCCCTGACCTGGCGATTTCGAAGTTCACCCGCCTCATCCACGAAGACAAGCCCATCGACCGGTACGGCGATGGCAGTACGGCGCGGGACTACACCTTCATCAGTGACATCGTGGATGGCATCATCGCTTCCCTCGAGTACACCGCGAATGAAGCGGCGCCCAAGTGCGACATCTTCAACCTCGGCGGGTCACAAACGGTCACGCTCAATGAGATGATCGGCGCCATCGAAAAGGCCCTGGGCAAGAAGGCGCAAATCAATGCCATGCCCGAGCAGCCCGGCGATGTCCCGCTGACCAGCGCGGATGTGAGCAAGGCCAGCACCGTGCTTCATTTCAAGCCCACCACTCACATCGACACCGGCATCCCGGAGTTTGTGAAGTGGTGGCTGGAGATGCGGGCGAAGGGGCTGAGGTAGACTAATCCCGGCCCGGCCTTCATTCGGGAATCCTTGACGGGCGATTGCGTTTTGTCGCAATCTGAAATCCTCGCATGAGGAAGTATCGTAGCGTCTGCCTGGTCGTCGCCATCGCTGCGACTGCTGTCTGGTGGATTTGGTTCAGGGCGGACTACTCATGGCTGGCGCTGCAGGATGACCCGATGATGCGTTTGGCAGCGGTGCCGGACTTGACGCCGCAATTGACGGCTGAAGAGGTCACTATCGCTGGTGCAGATTGGCGGAAGACTTTGGAAAGGATGAATGGCGCGACTGATATCGATGGGGCCTTTGCTGAGGGAACGTCATTGGCATGGAAACTCCTGTCTCCGGAACTGGATGGCGCGACGAAGGTGACCCTATATTCAATCCATCCAGAGGAATGGATTTTGGGTAAGGAGGACGGGGTGCGAGAGGAGTTGCCGACATTGCCCCGGTTTCAAGAGTATCCCGTGCTTGGTAGCATCTCCCTGGAACGGCCAGAGGATGTCAAGAAGTGGCGCAACTTCCTACAGGGACAGATCATGCCGGGAAATGTATCACAGTGCCTTTTTGAACCCAGGCACGGGTTTCGCATTTCCACACCGCGTGGGGACGTTGATCTGCTTATGTGTTTCGCCTGCGGCGATATGATGATGGATGAGGGCACCAAGAATCGGTTGCGGCCCAAGGTGCGGGCGAATGTGCCACCGCCGCAAAGGGTGGGCTATTCGCCAAGGCTTACGCCGCTGGTG
>JAEYUU010000447.1 GCA_023429545.1 Verrucomicrobiota bacterium | reverse complement strand
GTCCTGCGCTGGCAGCCTCCTGTTGCGCGCGGATCAGGGCTTGATTCACGGCGTCTGTGGGAGTAGCGGCCGCCGCACGAGCAGGATCGATCAGCGTTTGAGCACCAAGAGGGGCCGTTAAGGTCAGGAGGGCGAGGGCAGCAAGGAGCCCGGTGTGGCGGAACAGGACAGTCATGAGGTGGGAGAACTCAGGGAGAACGGACGAGCTGTGAGGCGTGAGCATAGGGATTTCTTGAAGGAAAGTCCAGCGAATGCCTGATTCGAGTCTTGATTTTCCATGGGTGAAACTCGAATCGATTGAAGCTTGTTTCATACCATTTGCGAAGACTCTTCGAATCCGGGGCTTGTCAGGGAGGCACTTTCGTCGTTAAAGCTCGGACGGCAATCCGCACTCTGTGACAAGCAACCGCCTGCAAAATCTGCTGAGTTCTGAATCCGCCGTGCACCAGCGGGTGCTGGCGATGCTGATCCTGGGTGCCTTTGGCCTACTGGCGCTGTTGTATGGACTGGACGCCACCCGCCCCCTCATGGATGTGCGGGACCGGTTTGTGCTTGATGAGTTTCACGCCAGTTCATACAAAACTCCCGCTCGTGACGACATCGTGATTTTGGGAATCGATGACGCCAGCCAGAAACTCGACACGTTGTGGCCTGAGGAAATAGACGCCTCCCCTGCCCTGCAGGAAATGAAGAAGCAATGGCAGTGGCGCCGTCGTGTATGGGCACCTGTTTTGGACAGGCTTTTCGACGCGGGAGCAAAGTACGTCTTTCTGGACCTTACCTTCAAAGCTCCATCACACGACGACGAGGATGATCGGCTCCTTCAGGAGGCTTTGGAGCGGCATAAAGGAAAAGTGGTCGTCGGTGGCAAGTGGGAAATCGAGGCGGCCGTGGGTCACAAGCGCGTTGTCGAAGCCACGGAAAATGTGCCCCTGATGATTCCGAGTGCCACAGCCGTTGGGCCTGATTTCGTAACCGGCGACATGTTTGGGATTCTCAACTTTTTCGGCGATGGGGGCTTGGATGGTGTGGTGAGACACGCCAACTACTGGATCTCCGTGAATCAACTCATCAAGCAGGGGATTGTCAGCGGGCAGATGGACAACACGGAGGTGCCCCGCCCGTCCATCGCCATGGTGCTGGGTCGCAAGATGGATCCTGAGCGGGCGTCGAAAGCTGAGGCGCTGGAGCGCATTCGCTTCTGCGATATCGACTCCTACGCCCCACTCTCGATTCACCAGATCTTCGTTGATGAGCTGTGGAAAAGCAATTTTGCCGATGGCGCTGCCTTCAAGGACAAGATCGTCATGATTGGTGCCACAGCTTCCGATCTGCAGGACTTTCAGGAAACGACGCTAGGCCGCTTTGAAGGGGTGCGCATCCATGCCCATGCTCTCACCGCACTGCTTGCGGGGGCCTTCGTGCAGGATGCACCAGTTTGGTGGACTTGGGCCAGCCTCGTGCTTGGCGCAGTCCTTGCATGGACGTTGGTATCCTTCGTCCGGCATCCCCTGGCGACCCTTGGGGCTCTCGTGCTTTTAACTATTGGCGCTTATGGCGGCACCTTCCTCCTCTTTGACAAACACAGCCTGGAGGCCAGCCCTGTCCCTTTTGTCCTCGCACTCGATCTCTGCGGCGTGGCCGGCATTACTGGGAACTATCTCATGCAGCGCCGCGCCCAGCAACGCGCAGTTCGTCTTCTGGCACGATATACTTCCCCCGAAATGGCCCGGGAAATGACGCGGGATCGCGCCAGCCTTTTCAACACCCTCGGCGGCACCGAGCGCACGGTGACCGTTCTGTTTTCAGACGTCCGCGGGTTCACCAGCATGTCGGAGAACATGTCTCCGGGAGAAATTGTGGGGCAGCTCAACGAGTACCTCAGCAAGATGGTTGAGCGCGTCTTCAAGCATCGCGGGCTTGTGGACAAATTCATCGGCGATGCCGTCATGGCGCTTTGGGGAAGCATGCGCGGCCAGCAAGGTGCTGAGGGCGATCGCGAGGACGCCCGGCGCGCCGTGGTCTCCGCATTGGAGATGCGCAAATCTCTGGAGGAACTGAATGCCGACTGGACGAAACGCGGCATCCAGGAGTTGAAGTTCGGCATTGGCATCCACCAGGGACCGGTCGTCGTCGGGAACATTGGCAGTGAGTCGCCCTATGAAAAGATGGACATCACGGTCATTGGCGACAGCGTGAACACCGCCTCCCGTCTGGAAAGTGCCACGAAGCAGTACGGCGTGGATCTTCTCGTCAGCGATGCCGTGCGCCGGCAGCTGGGGGATGACTTCGTCTGTCGGACGGCAGATCTGGTGCGCGTGAAAGGCAAACTGAAACCAGTGGAAGTCTACACCGTCATCGGCAGCGCGAACGAAGCCACGCCAGCGGGATTGGAGGATTTCGAATCGGGTATTCATCTCTACCGCGAGGGGAAATTCGCCGAGGCAAAAGAAGCCTTCGTCCGGGCCGAAACTGCCGGCCTCGCCGACCAGCTTACCTACGAATACATCCACCGCTGCGAGAACCTGATCACCGATCCGCCCAAGGACTGGGACGGCGTGTATATCATGACGAAGAAGTAGGCAGGGCCTGCGCTTTCCCTTCACTTCTTCGTCTACGCGGGCACTTCGCCGCCCATGGCCGTGGCCACCACATCTCCGGAGATGATCTTCGGAGGGAATGGAATGAGGCCAGAAAGGTGCTTCATCACAAACTGGGAGGCCAGTTGATTGGACGCGTTAGCGCTCGCCTCGTCCTCGAAGATGCTGACGCTGCTCACATCCCCGTCTCCTTCGTCGAAGGCGTAGTACGCCACGAACTGGGGAGCCTCACGGATCATGGGCACAAAGTGCTTGTTGATCGAATCCACCAGCTTCTGGGTTTCTCCAGTGTGAATTTTATATCGCCGAATCGTGACGTGCATAATCGACGTGGTTCTTGTCAGAATAAATCCTTTCACGGTGCTTCGCAATGCATTTCCTTGATTTCGAAAGAAATCTGTCGGCACGGACCCTGAATCTCAGAGGTCGGCTGCAATATTCCCTTCTCAACATGGGCAAGGTGGCACTCGTGAAGGCGAGGCAATTTCTCCGTCCTCTGACATACGCGGTGCTTCAGCGGCACGGACGGTTGCAATTGCGCCCCTTTCCGTCATGATGACCGGCTCCTCAGCACTCTTTTTTACCATGGCACTCATCAACGAAAACTACCTCAAGCTCAAGGCCGGCTACCTCTTTCCCGAGATCGCCCGGCGCGTGAAGGCCTTCACCGAAGCCAACCCTGATGCGGCGAAGCGGCTCATCCGCTGTGGCATTGGCGATGTGACGGAGGCCCTTCCTGAAGCAGTCCGCTACGCCATGCAAGAGGCAGTGGATGAAATGGGCAAGCGAGAATCCTTCCACGGCTACGGCCCTGAGCAAGGCTATGACTTCCTGCGCCAGGCGATCGCCAAGAACGACTTTCAGGCCCGCGGCCTGAACATCGATGCGGACGAAATCTTCGTGTCCGACGGTAGCAAGTGCGACACCGGCAACATCCTGGACATCTTCGGCAGCGGAAACAAGATCGCCATCACCGACCCGGTGTACCCCGTGTACGTGGATACCAATGTGATGAACGGCAACACCGGTGACGCGGACGAGAGCGGAGCGTACGGCGGTCTCGTGTACCTGAAGTGCACTCCGGAGAACAACTTCGTGGCTGACATCCCGAAGGAGAAGGTGGACCTCGTCTACCTCTGCTACCCGAACAATCCGACCGGCGCCGTGGCCACACGCGCACAGCTCGAAGCCTGGGTGAAATACTGCCTGGCGAATGATACCACGCTGCTCTACGACGCCGCGTATGAGGCCTTCATCCGCGACCCGGAGCTGCCCCGCAGCATCTATGAAATCGAAGGCGCGCGCGAGTGTGCCATTGAGTTCCGCAGCTTCTCCAAGAACGGTGGTTTCACCGGCGTGCGTTGCGCCTTTGTGGTGATCCCCAAGACGCTCATGGGCCGCAAGAAGGACGGCAGCAAGCACCCGCTGCATCCCCTCTGGAGCCGCCGCCACAGCACGAAGTTCAATGGCGCCAGCTACATCGTGCAGAAGGGTGCGGAAGCCCTGTACACCGATGAAGGCAAGGCGCAGGTGAAGGAACTCATCGAGCACTACATGGGCAATGCCGCCCTGCTGGTGGAAGCCTGCAAGAAGGCCGGTCTTCCCGTCTATGGCGGCGTGAATGCTCCCTACGTGTGGGTCGGTTGCCCCAGCGGTCTGTCGAGCTGGCAGATGTTCGACAAGATGCTGAACGAGGCCAATGTGGTCATCACCCCCGGCAGCGGCTTCGGCAGCGCCGGTGAAGGATGGTTCCGCATCAGCGCCTTCAACAGCCGCGCCAATGTGGAGGAAGTCTGCCGCCGCATCGCCGCACTGAAGTAAGCGCTTTTAGTAGAACGAAAATCGTTTCAACATCCGGGGAATGGGGCGGTCCCATTCCCCGGAATTTTTTTGCCGCCCCCCTCTCCTCCCCCATGATTCGCACCCTCCTCTTCTCCAGCATGCTGGCCCTGTGCATGAGCACCGGCATCACCAGCGCGCCCGCGCAAAACATCTCGGACTGGACCGAGCCCTTCCCTCCCCACAAGGTCGCGGGAAACCTCTACTACGTGGGATCGAAGGGACTGGCCTCCTACCTGATCACCACACCAGAGGGACACATCCTCATCAACAGCAGCCTGGAGGAATCCGTATCCATGATCCGCGCCAGCGTGGAGAAGCTGGGATTCAAGTTCAGCGACGTGAAAATCCTGCTCATCAGCCACGCGCACTGGGACCACTGTGCCGGCAGTGCCGAGATCAAGAAAGTCACTGGCTGCGAGTATATGGTGATGGAGCAGGACACGGACAACGTGGAATCCGGGGGAGCGCCGAGATCCCGGCTGCGCCCGGCTTACCTCACCTTCCCCGCGACCGAGGTGGACCGCGTGCTGAAGGATGGCGACGAGGTGAAACTCGGCGGCACCACAATGGTTGCCCATCTCACGCCCGGCCACACCCAAGGCTGCACTACATGGACCCTGCAGGTTGAGGAGAATGGTAAGAAACTCAATGCCGTGATCATCGGCAGCCCCAACGTGAATCCCGGGTATATCCTCGTGAACAACAAGGAGTATCCGGGCATCGCCACCGACTATGAAAAGACCTTCCGTGTGCTGAAGCAGCTTCCAATGGATCTTTTCCTGGGAGCGCACGGCAGCTACTACGACATGGAGAGCAAGTTCAAGCTGCTCGGCGCCAATGCCGCAAATCCCTTCATCGATCCCGAGGGCTACAAACGCTACGTGGAAGACCGCGAGCAGGCGTTCCTGAAGGAATGGGAAAAGCAGAAGGCGAGGCCGAATCCCTGAACTGCGGATATGAACTGGAAGCGCTGCTGCCGGATTGCGATCTTGCTCGTCCTTGTGGGCTGCGTGGGGTTCTTCGGCTTTGCCTGGTATGCCTCCAGCAGGCTCATCACACCGGCTCGCCGTCCCCTCCAGGATTATCACGTTGCGTTCCTGGCCCACCCTCAGGATCATGGGGTGCGCGTTGAGCCCTTTCAGGTTCGGTCGAGCTCCGGTTTTGAAACGCCCTGCCTGCTGTGCGAGCCACTCCCCCTCCCCGGCCCGGCTGCGGTGAAGGGCAGCAAGGTGCGCAGTGAACTCCAGGCCCGGGGGATGACGCTCAAGCCTTGGGGCACCATCAAGGCCACGCTCGTGCTGCTGCACGGCCACAAGGGTCGCAAGGAAGACTACCTCCCGGTGGCGGAACGTTTCTGCGCAGTCGGCTTCCGCTGCATCCTGGTGGATTTGCCAGGACATGGCGACCATCCCGCGCCCTTCGCCACCTTCGGACATGGCGAAGCGGCGCTGCCCAGCGAGATCCTGCGGGAAGCGGCGCGGCATTTCGGGTTTGGGCCCGCTCCGGCAGGACTGTTCGGCATTTCCCAAGGCGGCGCCATCTCCATCCAGGCAGCAGCCCGCCCTCAGGACGGTTGGTTCGCGGTGGCGGAGTTGTCCGGCTTCGCCACGTTGCAGGAGGTCATCCACGACCAGTCCGCGCAGTTCTTTGGCCCTCTCCGGCGTCCCGCCGAAGCGCTGGTCTACGCGCTGGTCAAGCATCGGGCGGGCTTTGACCCGGCTGCCATCCGCCCCGTCGATGCCGCCGCGCGCCTCAGCACCATGCCGGTCCTCATCGGCCACGGGGATGCCGACGCCTTCATCCGACCGCACCACGCGAAGGCGCTCCTGAACGCCGTGCCCAGCCCTCGGAAGCAGTTCCTCAACGTGCCAGGCGCCGGGCATAACAACATCCTGATTACTCCCGCCCAGGTATATGCCACCCTGGGCCGCTTCTTTCTGGAGTCGGCACCCCCTTAGGGCGTCCCACGGCCTCGCTTTGACCCTGCCCCCAAGGCACCTTATTGTCCGCCTCGCTCTCTTGACGTTGTGCATTCTCACGGCATGCTAGCGGCGGTCTCCCGCTGTCTTTCAACGTTCTTATGCTGTTTCGTCCCGTTCTGTCCGGTTTGCTTGCGCTGATGTGCGCAACGTCGTCAATTCAGGCCCAAGGTACCCCTACTCCTCCCATTCGTACCTTTTTGGATCTGGAGGCTTATGCCGCATCGCTGGCACAGAAGCCTTATGCGCCTCCCGTGCATCCGCTGGATCCTTTTTTCGACACGCTGAAATACGACGGCCACCGGCAGATCCGATTCAAGGAGGACAAGGCGCTCTACAGCGACGTGGAGCACTCGTACAAGATAGACTTCTTTCATCTTGGATGGACCGCCAAGAAGACGGTCGAGTTTTTCCAGATCAAGAATGGCCAGCCCCTCGGTGTTCCTTTTTCCAAGGACTACTTCAAATACGGTGATTTGAAAGTGCCCGAGACGGTGAAGTATCCTGATGGCTTTGCAGGCTTCCGCCTGATCGCACCCGACACGCTGCTGCCCGGCAGGAGGTTCGAGTTCATGTCATTCATGGGGGCGAGTTATTTCCGCGCCGTGA
>JAEYUU010000435.1 GCA_023429545.1 Verrucomicrobiota bacterium | reverse complement strand
CTGGAGAGTCGTCCGTGCTGGTTCCCGTGCGTGTCCCAGTCTGCATGGAAGAGTTCGATGAAGCGCACACCGCGCTCGGCCAGTCGGCGCGCATACATGCACTGCCGGGCGAACTCCCCTTCCCCGTACATATCGAGCACATGTTTCGGCTCATCACGCAGGTTCATGAGTTCCGGCACGCTGGTCTGCATGCGGAAAGCCATCTCATACTGGCCCATTCGGGTGATGATTTCCGGGTCACCGGTCTGCGCGAGTTGCTGCTGGTTGAGCGCCTGCACGCCATCGATGATGCGTCTGCGACGCACGGCATCCACACCTTCCGGGTTGTTCAGGAAAAGCACCGGCTCACCCGCGCTGCGGAACTCAATGCCCTGATGAATGCTGGGCAGAAAACCATTTCCCCACAGTGCGCTGCCAGCACCAGGGATCCTGCCAGAGACAAACACGACATACGCGGGCAGGTTCGCATTCGGGCTGCCCAAGCCATAACTCACCCAAGATCCCACGCTTGGATTGCCGGGACGGTTCAGGCCCGTATGGAAAAATAACTGTGCCGGACCATGGTTGAAATCCTGGGTGGTCATGCTGCGCACCACACAGATGTCATCCGCGACGGTCTGCAGATTCGGCAGCAATTCAGAAATCTCCGTTCCACCCACACCGCAACGCTGGAACTGGTAGCGTGTACCGAGCAGCTTGGGATGCCCCCGGATGAACGCAAAGCGTTTGCCCTTGATGAATTCATCCGGGCAGAGCTGGCGATCATGCTTCTGCAGCATGGGCTTGTGATCAAAGAGGTCGAGCTGCGAGGGCGCGCCCACCATGTGCATGAAGATCACCCGGCGGGCCTTCGGCGCGAAATGAGTGGAAGCATTACTCGACGAGGCGAAAAGATCTGGCTGCAGAAGCGAATTGAGCGCCAGCGTGCCCACCCCCGCAGTCATGCCACGCAGCAGGGCACGACGCTGTATGAGACGCGGCAGGTCAGCCATTGCGGCATCGTCACGGGATGGCATCCATGATACGTTGGAGCGGTTCATGGCTTGGTGATGGTCTCGTGGAGGTTCATCAGGACGCTGGCGACATCGAACCACGCGCCGTCCTCTTCCGGGGATGAGCTATTGCCACCTTCATGCATAGAGACAAGGGCATCGAGCTCTTTGGCAGTGGGCGAACGGGCCAGTACCGTGCGGAATCCAAATGCCAGCGCCTCACGCACATCTTTCCCTGGGTAGGCAGACATGCGTTTCGCCAGGGCTTTGGTCATCTCCACATAGGCAGGGTCGTTCATCAAGGTGAGCGCTTGCAGTGGTGTGTTGCTGCGCGTGCGTTGCACGGTGCATGCGCCACGATTCGGTGCGTCGAAGGTGGCAAAGCTCGGATAGTGGGCATGTCTTCTCCACAGGGTATAGATGCCACGGCGGTACGCATCTTCGCCCGAGGAGGTGGTGTAGTTATTGTCGACCTCCCCGGTGACACGCCACACGCCAGCGGGCTGCACCGGCTTCACCGGCGGACCACCCATCTTGGCGGAAAGCAGGCCGCTCACCGCGAGCCCTTGATCACGGATGGCCTCTGCTTCGAGCCGGATGCCGCCATTGCGCGCGAGCAGTTTGTTCAGCGGATCACGTTCCAGAAGATCCGGCCTGGCATGGGAGGCGCGCCGGTAGGTTTCGCTCAGGAGAAGGCGGCGCAGTGTTTTTTTTACGCTCCATTCGTCCGCCTCCATGAAGGTGACCGCGAGCCAGTCGAGCAGTTCCGGATGAGTGGGCTTGTCACCCTGGAGGCCGAAGTCTTCCATGGTGGGAACGATGGGCTGGCCAAACAACTCCGCCCACCAGCGGTTTACGGCGACCCGCGCCACGAGTGGATTGTCTTTCGACACCAGCCACTGGGCAAAGCCGAGACGGTTGCGCGGAGCATCCTTCGGGAAAGCGTGCAGTGCCGAAGGAGTGCCGGGCGTGACCTTCGCCCCCGGCATGAGGAAATCGCCACGCTGCATCACGCGTGTCTCACGCGGTGACTCGTCGCGCATGACAGCAGTGCGCGTGACACTCACGGATGCCACCGCCTTCCGCTCCTTCTTCACCGCATCTTGAAGCTTCTCCAGACGGGCGTCCCCCTTGAACAGACTGCGGTGCGCCTTGCTGCACATTTCGTAGTCACGATCCTGCGCCGGCGTTTGCAGGAGCTCTTTCTGCCCCGGCTTCAACGCAGCAACCTTCGTGGCATCCTCCTCCAGGGCGCTCCATTTATCCTGCACCGCTTCTTCATACTGCTTCATCGACTGCGTGAGCTTGTCCTGGGCCTCTTTCGCGAGTTCCACGGCATTGGCGGACTCGCCCATTACATAATCCGGGCCTACATAGCTCATGCGCGCCCCCTTGGGAGCCTGCTGGCTCTCCGCGGGAGTGTTATTAAAGAACGCGAGGACTTCATAGTACTCACGCGAAGTGATGGGATCGTATTTGTGATTGTGGCACTGCGCGCAGCCCAGGCTGGTGCCCAACCAGACCGTGCCGGTGGTATTCACACGATCCACGAGTTGCTTGACGCGATCCTCCTCCGGATCCGTGCCAGCCTCCAGATTCAGCGAGGTGTTGCGATGAAATCCTGTCGCTACGAGTTGCTGCGGTGTGGCCTGTGGCAGCAGGTCACCCGCGATCTGCTCGATGGTGAACCGGTCGAAGGGCATGTCATCGTTGAGCGCCTTCACAACCCAGTCACGGTACGGCCAGATCTGCCGGAATCCGTCGCGCTGATAACCATCTGAGTCCGCGTACCTCGCAAGGTCAAGCCAGGGGCGAACCCATTTCTCGCCAAACTGCGGCCTGGCCAGCAGTGAGTCCACGAGTTTCACATAAGCGTCCTCCGTGGGATTCGCCGCAAAGGCATCCACCTCCGCCGAGGTGGGCGGCAGGCCGATGACATCCAGGAAAAGGCGGCGCACCAAGGCATGCGGCGTCGCGGGCGGATTGGGAATGATGCCCTCCTTCTTCAGCCGTGCGTTGATGAAGGCATCCACCGGATGCGAAGCCCTGTCAGGCAGCTCTGTCGCGACCGGCTTCACATATGCCCAGTGAACCGGTGGTCGCCAGCCATCGTCCGGCCATTTTGCTCCCTGCTCGATCCATTGCTTGATCGCCTTCACCTGTGCCGGGGTGAGCGCCTTCTTGTCCTTGGGCATGCGCTTGTCCTCATCCGCGGTGACCACCAGCTTGTAGATGAGGCTTTCGTCAGCGTGGCCGGGTACCATCACCGGCTCGCCGGAATCGGAAGGACGATGCGCGTGATAGTGCGTATGAAACGCGACACCGGCTTTCTGCTCCTTCTGCCCATGGCAGGAAAAGCACTTTGCCTCCAGGATGGGGCGCACATCCTTCTCAAAGTCCACCACCGCGCCCCACGAACCCGTAGCCGCGAGGAAAGGCAGGCTGGCGCCGAGGAGCTGGCGGAACGTGGGCAGGACGCGATCCATGTCCCACGCGTAACGTCGCGCATCCCTGCGGCATTTCAAAGGACTTGCGATGCAGCCTGTTCCCTACGGGGCTGTTCTGACCAGCCTCATGTAGATCAGCGAGCCGGCGTCATTCAATCCGCTGAATGTGGCCGGTCTCTTTCCGGGACGATTGTCCCAACAAAGCCAGAGCTCATCCGACTCAAGCTTGTAGATACCCAAGACAGAAGTAGTGCCCTCCGGCGACTCCATCCTCAGTTCCTTTGGTTTCTTGGTGGAGTCGACGACCAGCGTGGCATTATTGATCAGCTTGCCTTCCGCCATGATGGACAGGATCGGTCCCGTGATGCGGATCTGCATCGCCTTCGCCTGTGTTGGAGTGAGTGGCTTGTTGTCCTTCTCGCCATATTTCAGGCTCCACGTGCCCTCCATGCGCTGGAGATCCGTCGCCGGAGCTGCAGCGCCGCACGGGACTGCCCATAGCGCCGTCAGCGCGACGAGAGTGGCGATCACACGGGTCATGCGCCGCGATTCTTCATCCGCTGACGTGCCTCAGCAACACGAATTACCACGACACCGACAAAGTCCGTCTTCAGGGAGCAGCAGCGCCCCCCCCAAGAGCGGCACTACGCCACGGCCTCAGCACCCTTGTGCCCGAGTTGCTTCACAGCCTTGTTGAGCTGGTCGAACTCGAGGGGCTTCTTGATGACCGTCACAGGTCCGGTCGCCAAAATCTTGCTAAGGATTTCACTATCAGGATAACCCGTAATCACAACGATCGGAAGATCCGGATCCAGCGCCTTGAGCTGCATGTACACTTCATCTCCCGGAACGTCGGGAAGCTTGAGGTCCAAGAAAACGAAGTCGAACTTCTGCTTCTTGGCCATGCTAATGGCTTCCGCACCGGTACCCACCACGAGGCGGGCCAGGTTGGCCTTCTTGAGGAATTGCTTGAACAGAGCCTGCAGCGCAGGATCGTCATCCACCACCAGTACAGTAGGTTGGCCAGTCTCCTCTTCCTTGCGCAGTACATCACGATCCAGAAGGCTGCGCTTGATGCGCCACCGTCCCCCAATCTGAACAGCCGGGAGCTGTCCGCGCTGCACGAGGTAGTATACCGTCGGCAGCGGAATGCGGAGGTATTCGGCGGTCTCTTTGACCGTCATCAACTCAGGGGAGGATTCAGC
>JAEYUU010000372.1 GCA_023429545.1 Verrucomicrobiota bacterium | reverse complement strand
CCTGAATGACGCGGGTTTCTGGATCGTGAAGGACCTGCTTGGCCTCACGGTTGCTCAAACTTTCCAGACTTGGACAATGACAGAGACGCTTATCGGTATCTCAGGTCTGTTTGTGTGCTGGGGACTGGATGCGATCTTTTGAGTTAATCGCGAGAAGCGGGACTCGCCGAAGTTCCGGGTGGGCGATGGTGGGTGAGGAACCTTATCGTTTTTCACGGCTGGGCGGCCTCCAAGCGGTGTCGCTTCGGTAATCCTCCATCACCTCATCTCACACCACATCCTGCAGCCCGAGCTTCTCGATGATCGCCTGCGGGACGCCGGGGTAGGGGCCTCCCACGCTCACATTGCCCACATAACCGAGATGTTTCCACGTGGAGCTGTGCGTGTAATAGCCACCCAGGCAGAGCTGACGGAAGCGGGCGAAAAACGCTGCGCCGATCTTGTACTGTGACTTTGCCTTCCCGGGATCACAGATATCATCCACAATTGCGATCTGTTCCGCTGCCGTGAGTTCATCGAAACGCTTTTGATTTCGGTGGAAGCTTTCGGTGTTGAGCCAGCTTAAACCACCGCGCACCACTTCGCAGTCATCCCGGTTGTCACCATAGGGTGCGCTGCACCATTCGTTGATGAACTCGGGAACGCCCACTTCGCTGGCGGCGGGACCATTGGCGTCCTTGGGCAGGATGATATCCGCGAGCACTCCGATGGTCTTCAACTCGTCCGGCGTAAGCTGCTTGTCCCAGGGAAAGACTGGCTTCGTGTAGTCCGGATCATGCAACGGGCTGCGAACCACCAGTGCGCCGGGCGTGGGCTCCGTTTCATTCGGCGCGGCGATGGCAGGAGCAGCAGCACCCGCGGCTGCGGTGCCTGCGAGCCACTTCAGCGCGGCGCGACGGGAGAGATTCGTGGGTTCAGTGGGCTTCATGTCGAAGGATGGGCTGTAAGGGTTTTGCGATGCCGTTCTAAATGTTCCCCTGTTTCATCTCCTCCATCATCCATTCACAACTGCGCCACGCGAGTGCGAGAATGGTGAGCGTGGGATTCTTGTCAGGATTGCTCGGCATGACAGCGCCGTCCATGAGGAACAGGTTCTTCACCTCCCAGGTCTGGCAATATTGATTCGTGATGCTGTTGGTTTCCTTGTCACCCATGCGTGCCGCGCCTACTTCGTGGATGATCTCGCCGGGCTTCTTGATGGCATCTCGCCCGCTCAGCGGCTTGGCCTTGCCGCCCATGCCTTCGAGCAGTTCGGCGAAGGTGTTTTGCATGTGCTCGGCCTGCTTGATTTCGTAGTCGGCCCACTTCCAGTGGAAGCGCAGCACGGGGATGCCCCATTGATCCACCACCTTCGGATCGAGCTCGCAGTAGCAGTCCTTGTTGGGCACCATCTCACCACGACCGGAGAAGCCGAAACTCGCGCCGTAGTAGCGCCGCGCATCTTCCTTGAGCTTGCTGCCATAGACTCCCGGGGAGGTGCTATCCAGCCTGCTGAAGCTGCCCACGCTGGGCATGGAGCGACCCCCGCCCATTTCGATGTGATAGCCACGCGGGAAGCCGAGCTTCTCATGCTCGCGCACGAGCCACCACGGCGAATACACGTGCAGGCCGCCTGCGCCGTCTTCATTGTAGGGCGGCAGATCTTCCATGGCGGGAATATGCGCGCCCAGATTCGCGCCTACGCTGTCCATGAGGTTCTTGCCGAGTTGACCGGAGGCATTGGCGAGGCCGCCCTTGTCCTTGCCTTTGGAGTTCATGAGGATACGAGCGGTCTCACAGGTGCCGCCCGCGATGATCACCACGCGCGCCTTCGCCACCATATCGCGACGCGTCGGCTTGTCGATATAGTGCACGCCGGTGGCGCGTCCGTCCCTGCCCACGATGACCTCGCGCACCATCGCATCCGTGATGACGTCGAGATTCCCGGTCGCCAGCGCCGGAGGGATGAGGACGGTGGTGCTCTGGAAATTGGCGCGGATGGAGCAGCCACGCACGCAATGCGTCGCCCAGAAACATGGCGAGCGCAGGCTCATGTCCGCAGCCATAATCTGCTGCGCCTTTTCATTCCCAGGGAAGAGTTCCCTGGCGAGGCGGGGTCCATCGAGAGCCTGTGAAAGTACCGCGCGATGCGCGGCCACGATGGGCACGCCGATTTTCCTGCCGGCCTTCCTGGCGAGCAATTCACCCACGCGCGGCTTGGGCGGTGGCAACAGCACACCGGGAGAGGAGTTTGGCGCGTTCTCGATGCCGTCATTCTCGCCGTACACGCCGATGAGCTTCTCCACCCGATCGTACCACGGGTGCATGTCATCGTAGCTCATGGGCCAGTCCACGCCGAGTCCATCCGTGGAGGCGCATCGGAAATCGCGCGGGCCGAAGCACAGGCTGATGCGGCCCCAGTGATTTGTCCTGCCGCCCAGCATGCGGGCGCGCCACCACCAGAAGTCGCCCTCAGTGCCGGACTTGTTCGTGTAGGGCTCGCCGGGAACGGTCCAGCCGCCATTCACCGTCGCATCATAGTAGCCAAAGAAGCGGTCGGGGGTCTTGTCACCCCGCAATGGCGCCATCTCAGGCGTGTTGAACATCGGAGTCTCCGTCGCGGGGTCGTAGTTCCGTCCGGCCTCCATCATGAGCACCTTCATGCCGTTGAGCGCGAGGATGAGCGCTGCCATGCCGCCTCCCGCGCCGGAACCTACGACGATGGCATCATACTGTGTCTGGGTCTTGCGCTCGGTGAGGATTGGCATGGCGCGCAGCATGCTGAAAACCGTCAGCAACTGCAAGCCAGATCTCAACCGGGAGCAAAAGTGCAGTCGGCTTGCTCGATCAGAAAACCGAGGGGATAGCCGCAAGAAAACGCAAAAGACATAAAAGGAAGCGAGTTGCAAAACTTGGCACGCGAACACGATGATTTTTTCGCGGTAGAACTGAGTGGCTGGAAACAGGAGAAAGTCTGGCCACCGTGCCTCGGGGCCACTCTTTGTGTCTTTTGCGTTTTTTTACGGCTATCCCCTCAGGCCTTGAGCGCTCCTTCAAGGATGGTAATCACCGGTCGCTCGCCTTCGCGCAACACGACCTCCACGATGTCGCACCGTCGCGGGATGTTCTGTGAGTCATCGAGCATGCGCAGCCAGCCCTGCATGCCGCGGATGATAAGCTCCTCCTTGGCTTTGTTCACCGCTTCAGCGGGTCGACCGCGTGCGGTGGAGGTGCGTGTTTTCACCTCGACAAACGTGAGCATCTTTCCGTGGCGTGCCACGATGTCCACCTCACCACCGCCGCCGGCGCGGAAGTTCCGGTAGAGAACCTTGCGCCCGTTTTTACGCAACCATTGTGCCGCGAGATGCTCGCCCCATGAGCCGAGTGTGGCATTGTCGAGGCGCGTGCCGTCAGACTTCTTGAGGCGCATGCGTGTGCGCAGACTTGGGCGGGTGAGAATGTCCCTCAGGCCACGCTGCCATCCTGCAATAGACAGAAGAGCGCTCATGAAAACCTACCTAGTCGGCTCTTTCTTCGAACGCCAACGGCAGCGTCATCTGCGCCACCGGTGCAAACGATCTGCGATGCAGGGGACATGGGCCATGGACGCGCAATGCCTCCAGATGCTCCGGGGTTCCGTAGCCCTTGTGACGCTCGAA
>JAEYUU010000511.1 GCA_023429545.1 Verrucomicrobiota bacterium | reverse complement strand
GCGCATGCATGCGCTCGCGGCTCTGGGGATCCGACTGCGTCTCCTTCAGCCCCTTGAGCCCAAAAAAGATGGCAGGGATCGCGCAGAAAAGGCCCACGACAGGAATCAACGCGAGCGCCGCCAGGTAAAATGCAGTGAGCGCCGGTCACTTCTTGAACACAGGCTGAGCAGTGGCCTTACCTGCTGCCACTCCCTGCTCCTGATCTTCCCCCTGCCCCTGCAGTAGCACAGCCACCGTCGTGGGCGTGGAGGAGCCTTCCGTCCAGACAAGATCCGTCGCTGAAACCTCCCCCGCCTGGGCCATGGCGTGCACCTGGGTGATGTCATAGGGGCCAAACTTCTCCGTCTGACGCTGAATCGTGTAGACCATGAACGCGATCATAGGCACCCAGCCATCATTGCAACCCCATTGGAACAAACTTTGCTGTGGACAAGGGGCAGCTCCTCGGCTGTTTTTGGCACATGTACTACGTAGGAAAGAACGGACAGCAGACCGGCCCATTCACCCTGGAGCAGCTCACGGCCAAGTACGCCAGTGGCGAGATCCTCCCCACGGATCTGGTGTGGAAGGAAGGCACGGCAGACTGGAAGCCGGCCAACACCTTCGCAGAACTGCCTGCGCCTGCACCTGCTCCGGCCCCTGCTGTGAGTACGCCCTTGGGTGGTGGCATGGCCTCTACTCCAATGTCCACTACCGTGGATCCTTCGCCCACGGTGTTGCCCCCGTCCTCTCCGATTCCTGGCGCGATGAATACAGGCTATCCCATGGCTGTTGGCCCGAAACAGAACCCGATGGCGATCACCGGCCTGGTGCTCGGCATTGTGTCCCTCGTGCTCGTGTGCTGCTGCGGCGGCATGCCGTTCAACATCGCTGGCATCGTGTTTTCCGTAATCGGCATGAATCAGATCAAAAAGGATCCGGTGAACCAGCTCGGGAAACCCCTAGCTCTGACCGGCCTCATCCTTTCCATCCTGAGCCTCGTCATCGGCATTGTGCTGATCATCCTCAATGGGGTGTCGGGTGCCATCAACTGGGAGGAATTCCAGCGCGAGCTGAACAAGGCCAGGTAGATCCAGACAAGCCGCACCGATTCCGCAGTCGTCCTGAACTGCCACGGTCACGCGTGGCAGTTCGCCAAATCGAGATCAGCCACCATGGACACGTCCATCCAGACCCACCGTCTGCTAAGGCCACGTGTGGCGTTGGTGCTGGCGATCGCGTGCGGACTGGCGATCGCAGCCACGGTGCTGTATCACAATCCTCCCGGTCACTCGTGGGTGACACCGCCGTGCATGATGCACAAGATGACAGGCCTGCACTGCCCCGGCTGCGGCTCCACGCGCGCAACCTATGCCCTGCTGCATGGTGATTTCACCGGGGCGATGAAGAAGAACATCGTCTTCGTCCTGGCGCTGCCATTTCTGGGCTTGTGGTCTGCGCGCGCGGCATGGCGCTGGGCCCAGGATCGTCCGTCACCGCCGGACACGCAGGATCGTGTGATTTTTCAGCTTCGCGTGAGCTGGGGGATCGTCGCCATTGTGCTCCTTTTTTCCGTGCTGCGGAACCTGCCTTGGGCGCCCTTCTCCTGGCTCGCGCCGCATTGAGTGGAAGGCGGCAGCGGCGGCTCTGGCAGACACCTCCTTCACCCCATCGCCGTGCACCTCTGTGAGCCGGAAACGGTGAACCCTGCGCTCAACGGTATCGAGCGCATCCACGTGCCGGTGGGTTAAAACGCGTTCCGGCTCAGAGAACTTCCCAGCCTTGACGGTAGGATTCACGGATGAAGGCATCGGCTTCGGGCAATCCGGTTGCCTTGAGCGCTGGCGCGTCCCAGGAGATGGGTTTGCGCGTCCGCAGCGAAAGCACGCCCAGCAACACGATTTCCGTGAGATGCGCGGCGTAGCTGAACGGGCTGCTTGCAGGTTCTCCCCCTTTACACGCGTCGATCCAGTCGCGATGATGACCACTGGAGCGCTTCAGGCGGGGTGCCGGCTTCTTGTATTCGGCACGGCGGGCATCCGGGTAGAGCCGGGGTGCGCCTCCGCCACCATCGCACTGGATGACGCCCTTCTCACCGATGAAGAGGGAGCCGCGCTTCGGCAGGCTCGTCCTGCCCATGGCCTCCGGGGTCTGGGGCATGAGACCGCCATCATACCAGGCCAGGTGAATGGGCGGGCGCTTGTCCGTACCCTCAAAGTCGTAATGGATGAGGGATCCATGCGGGGCAATCTCCGAGTCCATCAGACCGGCGGCGAAAGCCTCGATGCGGGAGGGCAGCGGCAGGTCCATGGCGCGCACGGCCGAGTTGAGATCGTGGCAGCCGAAGTCACCGATGCCGGTGGTGCCAAAGTCCCAGAAATCACGCCACGCGACCGGGAAGTAGGCCGGGTGAAAGGGACGCGGCTCGCGCGGTCCCAGCCAGAGATCCCAGTTCAATCCGGCGGGCACCGGCGGCGATCCCTCCGGCCGGCCCACCAAGGTCGGGTTCCAGCGTTTCGCACCGACCCAGGCATGAATCTCCCGCACGGCTCCGATCGCGCCATCCTGGATGTATTCAATGGTTTCCCGGGTCCCCAGTGAGGAATGCCCCTGGCTGCCCAGTTGCGTGGCCACGCCCGTTTCCTGCGCCACTTTCGCCACCTGACGCGCCTCCCAGATGTTATGCGTCAATGGTTTCTCACAGTACACGTGCTTGCCTGCCCGCATGGCGGCCACTGAAACGTAGGCGTGCAAATGATCCGGAGTGGCGCAGAGGATGGCATCAATGGACTTCTCCTTTTCCAGCATGTCGCGGAAATCTTCATAGCCGGCGCAGCGGTAGCCGGGCTTCTTCTCCGAGTAGTGTTTCTCTATTTCAGCAATGACCGGGAGCCTGCCTCCCATTCCCTTGTAATAGAAGTTTTCCAGGCTGAATGATTCCGCGGGATCCGCCACGGCGATGATCTGCACATCATCGAGTTGCAGCAGGTTGCGCACGTTCGATCGTCCCTGGCCGCCGGCGCCGATGATGGCCACGTTCACCTTCTCACTTGGCGGCACGTACCTGGGTCCGCCCAGCACGTGACGTGGCACGATATTGAACGAAGCTGCCGCGGCAGTGGCGGTGGCGGCCTTGAGGAAGTGCCGGCGTGTCGATGCTGTGGGGATGTTCATGGCGCACCTAAACTACGCGGCGCGCGCCGAAAACTTCAGCGCGAACGATGTCAAAATCCGCAAAAAGGCTCCGGGCGTTGCCAGAGGGAGGACCTGCAACACGCCGCTTCCATCCGCGAAGAGGCCAGAGGCGCGAGTGCCAACGCAAAGAAGCCGCTGACAGGAAGTTGGAACGCAAGGCCGCCTGATATCTCGCGGGGAATGCTACATCTTCAGACACGCTGCCACAAAGTCCCACAACGCCTTCGTCGAAGGATCGCCTTCCACACCGAGGTTGGCATTGATCCCGGTGTGATTCGTATTCTGCGCACCGAAGATGGTCGTAATAATGCCGGCCTGCTTCAGTGCACCACCGAAACGCTCTGCTTGTGCGGTGACGTCCGGATGATCCGCCACATGCAGCAGCAGGAAGGGAGGGATGCCCCGATCGCGCCCAACATGCGTGATGGCGGAGTATTCCCGATGCTGCTCCGGCGTGCCGAATTTTTCGCGGTGCCCGAACTTGGGATCCGGCTTCCCCTCTGCCTTCCTCCGTGCCGCTGCCACGGCGATGATTTCCGGTACGTCATAGGTGTCGCCATCCACCGGCACACATCCCTTCACGTCAGCAAAGGAAACGCCCTCCGCTTTCAGGAATTTCTCATCCGTGCAGAGCAGGGCTGCGAGCTGGGCTCCGGCAGAATGGCCCATGATGAAGAGCCGCTTCGGATCGCCACCATGTTCCGCAATGTGCTGGTGCACCCATCCCACGGACCTGGCCACGTCCCGTACAATGTCGCCCATCACCACTTGTGGCAGCAGGCGGTAGT
>JAEYUU010000319.1 GCA_023429545.1 Verrucomicrobiota bacterium | reverse complement strand
GCCTTGTACACGGCGCCAGCCCCCCCTGCGCCCAGCTCCTCCAAGATTTTGTATCGTGCTGCCATGCCTTAAGGTAAAATATTCACCAATGTATCTGGGTGGGCACCGTTCTGCCAAGCAGGAATCGGCGCGAGGTGTTCAGCTCGTGCAGGAAAAACCTTCAAACAGCCGCGATGTCACCCTGCTGTGTCCGCTTTTAAGGTGCGTTTCATCCGTTCCAAGGCCATCGCGAGCTCGGTTTCGCGGACGATGAGTTCCTGGCGGAGAGACTCCTTTTCCGCATCATCTCCCGCTTTGGCGAGCCGCTCGCGCAGCCAGTTCACACTACGCATGGCCTCCACTTCCGGCGGCACGACGCCCGCACTCTTCAGCATGCCAAAGCCCGCGCGCAGTGAGGATGGCGCGGCGAAGTAGGCATGCAGATCCAGCGGCCGGCCCTTTCCTGCGAGCGTCCTTTCAGCCCCGGCTTCCAGGGATTCCAAAATTCGGGCTTCTGCGACGGAGGCCAGGGCGGACATGGCAGAAAAATGCCGCGAGATGCGAGCCGGCGCAAGCTTCTACGCGTCTGGGGGGAGCGCCCGGCGCGGGAAAAATGAAATCGAACCCCGGAGAGCTGGCAATGGCGCGGAGGTTCGGACTTCTGTCCTGACAGTGGGCATGGGGTCTTCTGATCCAGCATCGTCGGAACTGGGTATGTGGTCGAATCGTGAAAGGCAGAACGCAGGCCTGCGTTTAGCACACGCAATGCCGGGCAAAGACATGGCAGGCATCTCGATTGGCGCGCACCTCCTCACTTCGCCTTCTAATGAAGCTTATTCCTCACCTCACTGCGGGACTGCTCCTCTCCCTGCCTGCAAACGTGTGTGCCGAGGCGGTGAAGGATCGCGAGGGTGCGGTGCGCAAGGACAAGGCCACGATGGAGAACGATGCCCGCTGGATTTACAACGATGTGCAGCGCGGCTTCGAAGAAGCCAAGCGCACCGGCAAGCCGCTCTTGGTGGTGCTCCGCTGCATTCCTTGTCTCGCCTGCATGGGACTGGATGCGAGTGTGCTCACGGAGGAGAAGTTGCAGCCGCTGCTTGATCAGTTTGTTTGCGTCCGGGTGATCAATGCGAATGACCTGGACCTCGCGAAGTTCCAGTTCGACTACGATCTGTCGTTCTCCACCATGTTCTTCAACGCGGATGGAACCGTCTACGGCCGGTACGGATCATGGACGCACCAGAAGGACGCGCAGGATGCCAGCACGGCGGGATACCACCGCACGCTGGAAGCCGTGCTGGCGCTGCATCGTGGCTTCCCTGCAAACAAGGCAAGCCTGGGCGGAAAGCAGGGTGGGCCGGCCAAGTTCAAGACGCCAGTGGATATCCCTGTGCTGGCCGCGAAGTACCAGCGCGAACTCGACTGGGATGGCAAGGTGGTGGGTAGCTGTGTGCACTGCCATCAGGTGGGGGATGCCTTTCGAGCCACCTATCGCGATCAGAAGCAGGTTATTCCCGCGCAGTGGATCTACCCCATGCCTGCTCCAGAGACCGTGGGTATGGTGCTCGCACCGGATGATGTGGCGATGGTGAAAGACGTGCTGCCCGGCTCTGCCGCGGCGCAGGGAGGCTTGCAGGTGGGTGACGTGATCGCCAGTATCGAGGGGCAACCGGTGGTATCCATCGCGGATGTCGCCTGGGCATTGCACAATGCACCAGAATCCGGCGTTCTGTCTGTCAGGGTGAAGAGAGGAAAAGACGGAGGCAGCGAGGAGGCGCGCAAGATCACCCTGGCACCGCAGTGGCGCAGCAAGTCAGACATCTCCCGCCGCGTGGCCACTTGGCCCATGCGCGGCATGGCCTTCGGCGGCATGGTGCTGGAGGATCTCTCCAATGAGGAGCGGATGCGTCGTGGCCTCTCGCAGGATCAACTCGCGCTCTTCGTCAAAGGCGTGGGGCAGTATGGAAAACATGCGACCGCGAAGAAGACCGGCATCCAAAAAGAAGATGTGGTACTGGCCTTCGCCGGCATGGAGAAGCGCATGACCGAGGGCGAGATTCTGGGGCACCTGCTGCAGCATCACTTTCCCGGGGAAACCGTGAAGGTGACGGTGCTGCGGGGAACTGGGAAGAAGGAGTTCCAGTTGCCGATGCAGTAGCGCCTCGTAGTTGGGCACTGAGGAATGGCCGCGAAAGAACGCAAAGAACACAAAGGTTTCTTGGGAAATCACGGACTTAGATGTCTGCCTCTTTGTGGTAAACAGAAGCGATTCCGGAACACGAGTCGTCCTTGAGCGAAACTCCTTTCGTCTTTTTGCGGCTACTCCTGCTGCGTCTGCATCCGTCCAGCGGGGCAGGAGACTGCGATTTTCCATGGAAACGCATTCGCATTCCCGCCGGAGTATTCTAGCCTGTATCCACCATGACCGCCACCGCCACCTCCGCCATCGAAGAACAACTGCAATCCCTCTGCGAAGCCATTGCCGCAGATGAAGCAGTGCAGGCCGCCCGCGCCAGTGCCGAAACCTTCCTTGCCGATGAGGAAGCCGTGAATCTCTACCGCGAAGTCGCCACCACCTCCCACGAACTGGAGAAGCGTCATCGCGCCGGCCAGGTCATCTCGGATGAAGAAGTGGCAGCCTACGAAG
>JAEYUU010000318.1 GCA_023429545.1 Verrucomicrobiota bacterium | reverse complement strand
AATGGCGACGCTGCAGGCACGGGCGCTGCCGCCGCAGGGACAGGGCCGGACTGCACCTCTTGGTGCGCCGCGACGTACGAGGCATGCGCGGCGGGGTCCGGCGCCTGTAGCACACGGCTTGGCAGGGGCAGTTCGCCGGGTGCCGGAGGTGGCAGCGGGACCCGTTCCGAGATGACCGGCCCGGGCGGCGGCTCGTAAGAAATAGGAATGGGGACGGGGCCAGAAACGGCAGGGGGCGCCGAATACGGAATGGGAACGGGACCCGTAGCCTGTGAAGGACGGTAACCCTGCCCTGCATTGAAGGGTTGTGCCTGCTGTCTCACTGGTGGAGGCGGCATCGCTGCAGGCTCCGGCGCGACAGTCGGCCCGTAATACGCTGAGGGTGCCAGGGGGATAGGTTGGGAGGCGGGCTGGTCCTTCTTGCGCGGCGGCAGCACCGTGCGGGCTCCGGGGCTCGACTGCGGTTCCACCTCGCGATACCGGGAGCGCGGGGCGGACATGGAGCAGTGCGGGCAGATCTCAGCCCCCCCGGTGCCTTGCTGCAGCGTGAGGAACACGCCACCGCATGCCGGGCACTGGAGAGTGATTGCCGCGCTGCTCATGGTAAATAATTACGGAAAATGTCGATGACTCAGGACGGTTGTGCATCTGGTTTTCTTCATAATCATGTCTCCAGTGCCTTCAAGCGCTGCAGAATGGGCGGATGTGAGTAGTGCAGCGTCACGTAGAAGGGATGCGGGGTGGGATTCCCCAGATGGTCGCGCGTGAGCCGGGTGAGCGCATCGACCAACGGCTTTGGTGACGCCATCGCCTCCCGCGCGAAGGCATCCGCCTCGAACTCGTATTTCCGGCTCAGCCAGCTCCCCAGCAGTCCCAGCAGCGTGCTCACGGGCTGGAAGAGGATGCCAAAGAACGCAAAGCCCCACGCCACGGAGGGCTGCGCCACGCCGAAGGCCGCGCACAGGCGTGGATCATGCAGCACAAAATGAAGCAGCGCGAACATGAGGCCCGTGGAGAGCACGGAGAGGGCCAGTTGCTTGGGCACATGGCCCCGCTTGCAGTGGCCAATCTCATGCGCCAGCACCGCGAGAATCTCCTCCCGGCTGTGATTTTTTACCAGCGTGTCGAAAAGGGCGATGCGCTTCGTCTTGCCGAAGCCGGTGAAGAAAGCATTGGCCTTCGTGCTGCGCTTCGAGCCATCCACCACGCTCACCTCCGCCACGAGGAAGTCCAGCTTGCGCGAGAGCTGCATGATGGCCGCCTTCAGTTCCGCATCCTCCAGTGGCTGGAACTTGAAGAACAGCGGAAGAATGAGACGCGGTGAGAGGAAACTCAGCACCAGGGAGAAGACCGTGACAATCACCCAGCCATGGAAGGCTGCCATGGGATAGTGGGTGAAGAGATGCAGCAGCACCGCCAGCAGCGGCAGCCCGAGCGCCGCGGCGAGGCACAGCCCTTTCACCCGGTCCATGATGAAGGTGCCCAGGGTCGTCTTGTTGAAGCCGAACTCCGCCTCGATGCGGAACGTGCCATACCAGTCAAAAGGCAGGCCCAGCAGCCCCTGGCCCACGAAGAGCAGTGACAGCAGCGCCAGTCCCGAGGGAATCTCCCCGAGGCCGAAGCCGCGCACCAGGTGATCCACCCAGCCGAACCCACCGCTCCACCAGAAGGCAATGAACACCGCGAGCTGGATGCTATCCGACAGGACGCCGAACCTTGCCGAGACGCGCGCATACTCCAGCGCCCTCTCATGCTCCTCATCCGAGACCGTGCCCTGAAGGCGTTGCGGCACCTTCGGCGAGAGCGCGGACATGTTCAGCAGCGTGGCGAGCATCTCCAGCTTCCACAGACCCACCGTGGCAATCAACGCAGTCCAGAACCAGGGATTTGAAAACGACATCACCGCAAGGATACGGCGTGAATCGGGAGTGTGAAGGCGATTGTTGGGTGAAAATGGGGGCGGGGTGCGGCAGGGAGTCGCATGTTGGCCGTGCCCGGTGGAGCGGGATCGTCCGCCTAGCAGCCTTCACCCCGTGACTCGACTGGGACCGGTGCGGCACGGTCAGCTCACACCACGTTTTTGCGTGGATTGCTTCTGGGCACCCGAGTCAGGTTTATAGCTGTCCCTGACGGACGTGCCGTTGCCCTGCGAGAGATCCTGGCTGCCTTTCTTGGAGGGGCCCAAGCCCATTTTTTCCCGGACAGATTCATGGGCGGGCTTCCTCGCCTGGACGCCCTCCTCCAGCTCCTGTTCCTCGGCGTTTTCGGTGATCTCCTGCTCTCCCTCGCCCTGCTTCTTTTTCCGCCGGTCATCCACGTAGACAGTGGGGGTGTGCAGCACGACCGGCATGTCCAGGTCATGGCCCTGGTTGTTCCCATCCTGCCGCTCACCTTCCACGCGCTCGCCTTCCTGCTCGTGGGATTCCTGCTCGACCTTGGTTGGCGCGTCCCCCGTCGAGCTGCCCTGTTTCTGCCGGGGTGCCTCCTCCTTCTTGCCCAGTGTCTCACCGGTGTCTTGTTTGGCTGAGACATCGGGTATGTCCGGGGTGGTGCTCTGGGA
>JAEYUU010000509.1 GCA_023429545.1 Verrucomicrobiota bacterium | reverse complement strand
GCTGGAATGCGTTCGTGGACCACCTCACCTATTTCGGATATCTCCTTCCCACTTTGGCTGTGATGCTCATGCGCCGGAAGGGATTCCTGCATCCGGCCACCCTTGTTGGCATTTTGTTCGCCGTGATCTTCCTCATCTTTCTCATGCATTCCGGTTCCCGGCGTATCATCGGTGTGTGTTTGGGTTCGGCCCTGACTTATTGGGTGTTGGATCGCGAACGGGTTCGTGTCTGGCAGCTTTTCGCCTCAGCCGGCGTCATTATCGTTATCCTGTGGGTGATGCAGGCCATGTTGGTTGTTCGCACGCTCGGCGTTGGTCAGATTGGAGCCTCCAATGCCAGCACCATCGCATGGAAGACCATGCAGGGGGAAGATGTGGCCGAAGGTGCCCCAAAAGGTCTCGCGGTGGACGACAACTTCTACAGACTTGCACAAATCTACTCCATCGTTCCGGAGCATCACCCTTACGTCTATTGGAGATACGGCTGGTACATTCTCGTGCGGCCGATCCCCCGCGTGTTCTGGGAGAACAAGCCAATCGATGGCGGATTTAAACTTCAGGATTTTGACGATAAGGGTGCTTCTCTCTCTATTTCGATCATAGGTGAATCATGGGTATCCTGGGGCTACTTCGCCGTGGTCTTGATGGGCTGGATATTCGGTCGCCTGTCCCGAATGAGCAGTCCGCTTTTTTCCGCTTCAAGCGGCTCGGTAGGCCCCATGTTCTATGGGTACATGACCATGATGCTCTTCGTAGGCTGGAGATCCGTGCAGGAAGTGTTGCTCTTCTCTTACGCCCTCTTGGGCTGGATGATCGCGACTTGGATATACTCAAAGATCCGCGGGCGGAGATTCTCTGAGTCTTGATGCGAATCCTTGTCATCAACAAGTACATTCCGCCAGATCCGGCACCTACTGCTGTGTTGGTGGCGGATCTGACCCGCATGCTTCGTGAAAAAGGTGCCGAGGTCGCTCATCTCGGTGCGGAGGTGGGATACCGGGAACTTCGCCCCACTGGGTGGCGGCGCTGGCTGCACGAGGTGCGCATCCTTCTGCGTCTCTTTAGGATGGGTCTCACCGCAAAACGTCCCGACTGCATCATCTGCCTGACCGACCCTCCCGGAGTCCTTTTCATCGCCTCCCTTCTGGCGGGACTCAAGCGCACCAAGCTGGTGCACTGGGCCATGGATGTGTATCCGGACACCGCGGCTGCCTTGGGCGAAATCCGCGCTGGCGGGGTGGTGCATACCCTTGCCGGATGGGCCATGTCCCTCGGTTACGCGTCATGCAAGCTCATCGCCTGTCTGGACAGCGACATGCTTCGACATCTCCAGTTGAAGGACGATCCGCGGGGCTTCGTCTCCGCACCATGGCCTCCTATACACGCCACGCTTCCTGCGAAACTCGTCCCCCCCCTGCCGGACCGCATTCGCTGGCTGTACTCCGGGAATCTCGGCCGTGCCCACGAATATGAGACCCTGCTCCAAGCCCAGCGGCTGCTCGAAGACGCTGGACAGCCGTTCGATCTCATTTTTCAAGGCGGCGGCAATGCCTGGGCAGCTGCCAGGAGCAAAGCAACAGAACTGGCGCTCCAGCATTGCTACTGGGAAAGCTATGCCCCTGCGGAGGATCTCATAGCTTCCCTGCTCAAGGCACACGTACTCATAGCGACCCAGCGGCCCGAATTGAGGGGGCTGTTGTGGCCGTCCAAGTTTGCTCTTTTGAGATTGTTGCCAAGGCCTGTAGTCTGGGTTGGTCCGCTGGATGGGTCCATTGCTCGTAGTCTGGCGGACGCGGGCACGCATCACGGGACTTTCACGGTGGGCGATTCTCATGGTCTCGCCGCATGGCTGCGAGTTCATGCCGATACCTTTCGCGAAATGGCCGCTGCCCCATTCTCTGTTGAGACTCTCAGAACAGCCTGCGTGAGCGCGGCTCAAGAAGAGGGCGAGAAGTGGTGGTCCCACCTCACCCGCATCCTCCCGCCAGATGTGTCCCGAGGGACCCACCTGGAACTTCCCCTCTCCGGAAAGCCAGCCTGACATGTTTCGCTATCCGTCCCTTGTTAACATCGGCATCCTGACCGCGGCGTTCCTGCTCAGCGCGATATGCACCTGGCTGCTGGTGAAATATCAACAGGCATGGGGACTTGACGCCCCTGATCAGAGCCGGAAGTTTCATGACAGGCCAATCTCACGTCTCGGCGGTCTTGGGATATTCATTACTCTCTGTGCTGGCTTTCTGGTCATGGAGGTGCGCTTCCCGGAATTTCTCCAGCGCTGGGCACCCGTAATCATTGCCAACTGCATCATCTTCGCCATCGGCTTTGCGGATGATATCCGCCCCTTGGGCGCGCGGCTGAAGCTTGTGGGTCAATTGGGCACCGCGACCATCCTCTATGCCCTGGGCGTTTCCATCGACGAACTGTCCAACCCCTTCGGCGAAGGCCACTTTGTGCTCGGATGGTGGAGCCTGCCAGTCACGCTCCTGTGGTTCATCGCAGTGCCGAACATCGTGAATTTGATCGACGGCATGGACGGGCTGGCGACGGGCTTCGGCCTCTTTCTCTGCATCACCCTTGCATTTGTAGGTCACTATTCCGGCAAGCCTGAAGTGGTGACCGTCTCCATGATCATGGGGGGAGCGCTGGCTGGCTTCCTCATCTTCAACTTTCCTCCTGCCCGCATCTTTCTGGGTGACGGAGGGGCCTATCTACTGGGATTTTTTATTGCCTCAGTGACGGTGTTCACTTCAAGCAAGGGCTCTGTGATCGCCGCACTGCTGGTGGTGATTGTGGCTCTGGGCGTCCCGATTCTGGATACAGTTTTCACCATCATCCGTCGGGCTCTCATGGGTGTACCTTTGTTTCGGGCGGATGCGGAGCACATCCACCACAGGCTTATTTTGCTGGGTTTCAGCAAAACCAGGGCATTGATTGCCATCTACGCGGTATGCCTGGCACTGAGCCTTGTGGGCATGAGTATCTTCTGGAGCAAGGGTCTTTCGCTGCCCATTGCCGGGGCCGCGCTCGTCCTCCTGGCACTGGCCTCCGCTCGTTACCTGGGATATGTGAAGAGCTGGAGAGACCTGCGGCAGCAATTCAATGCAGCCCTTTCCCTAAGGCGCGACATGCTCTACGCCCAAGCGTATGGGAGGGTGCTGGAATGGGAGGCCGAGCGCTGCAAGGAGCAGGAGGAATTCCTTCCACTCCTGCGCCTTGGCATCGACAGACTGGGGCTCAAGCTGGCCCCGGAGGCCGGCCTCGAAACCATTCGACTGCCACTCGTCACCGGCCTCGTGTGTGAGGTTCATGCACCGGAGGCTTCCCAAGGGAGAATGCGTTGGGAAGCCGTTGCGGAAAACCTCGTGCCAGCACTCAATCTTGCCACCGAACGATGGGGTGCACTGCCGGGCTTGACCTTTGCAAACTCAACGCCGGAACCAGAGGCCGCGCTTTCCCCTACTCACCGGACCCCCAGCAACTAGATTATCTTCGCCTGTGCTGCAGAAACAAAAGAGAAGACGCTCAAGTAAGGTCCGGCCCAATTCTGGGAACGAGAATGGGGCCAAACTCCCCACTTCAACTTCATTGGAGGATCTCCCAGCTGGTGAACCCGTGCGCCCGTGGTTTTGGCTGATTTTGAGCGTGCCTGTGGCCGCAGTCAGCCTTTGCGGCAGTCGCGAGCCTTGGACCATGGGATTGGTGGCTGTTCTGATGTCGCTTTGCTACGTATTGCGACCTCCGACTCGTTCCATGAATCGTTTGTTGGGCTCCTTTTTACTGGCAGTTCCGTTCCTTGCGCTCACGGCATTCCTTCCCTTATCAACGGGTTCTGAACCATTCTGGAGAACCGCCCTCGAGACAGAACACGGAATCCCATTGGGGCACCTGTTGACGCCTCAGCCATGGATCACCTTTGAGGGGTGGGTGGTGCTTTTGGCTGGCACCATCTGGCTGGCCTATTGTCTCGGCCAGGATTTTGGACGCCAGGAGGTCCGCGTTGCCACCCAGATTTTCACGGTGTTCATCGCCCTGCTGGGCGTGGTCTCCATCGGGCTCTTATGGTCCAAGAGGGAGATCCCCTTGTGGCGCGGCGAATGGAACCTTGCGTACTTCGGTCCATTTCCAAATCGCAACCACTTCGGTGGACTACTGGCCATTGGCGCAGTCTTTGGATTTGCGGCCGCGTACGATTCGATTCAGCGGAAGAGAGCGGCCATGGGTTTTTTGTATGGGTTGTGCGTCATCCCAATGTTCGCCGCCATGTTGCTGAACACCTCACGCATGGGCGTTCTTCTTTTCTTTGGAGGGGTTAGTCTCTGGATGGCCGTTGCCACCTCCAAAAGATACACCAAGGCTCAAGTCGCTGTGGCACTTTCCCTTCTTCTGCTGCTGGCTTCCGGCTTTATCCTATTTGGCAATGCGGTCATAGGCCGCCTCCAACTGATGGATGGCAGCCTGCGGCAGGTCATCTCCTCAGAGGGCCGGATAGGAATCTATCTGGACACAATCAGAATGGTTGCCATTTCGCCTTGGGCAGGAGTCGGGCTCGGAAACTTCGAGCCGGTGTTCTCCATGACTCGCGAGAGCATCGATACTGAGAGTCGCGCGCTCCACCCTGAGAGTGACTGGCTCTGGCTGGCATCCGAAGCTGGCCTACCATGCATGATCTGCGCCCTTGTGGTGGCACTCACACTCACCGTCACCCGTGGTCCCTGGCGGAAACGTCAGAACATGACCACCCGGAGGCGGAGGTTGAGCGTCACCGCCGGCGTGGCGGCGCTCATTCTCCCAGCACAATCGCTGGTGGACACACCACTTCACGGCATTGGCCTCGCCTCCCTGGCAGTATTACTCATCGGCCTGGCTGGAAACGGGGTACATGTCGAAACTCCACACAAATCGCGATCCCTTCCAAGTCTCTGGACCGGCGCTGGCGTCCTCATTGGGTCGTTGGGCTTTACCGTCCTGGTTTCAGGATTCACCGGCTCCGTAGTGTCTCCCCAAGCCAGATTTGATCAACTCTCCAAGGAAGCTGTGCATCTAAAATCCACGGGGGACAACGCAGCGGCCGTTCAGACATGGAACAAGGCCGCCTCGATCAAGCCGCTGCAATGGAATCTCTACTTTGAGCGGGCACAATTGAATCTCGCACTCGGCTACTCTTCACAGGCGGTCCTTGCTGACTTCTCCCGCGCCCGCTATCTGGAACAAACTTACGGGCGGATGTGCATGAAGGAGGTCGAAATCTGGTTTCAGTATGATCCACCATATGCCATTCCCGCTCTTAGAGAGGCCATTTCCCGGGATCCCACGCGAGCGTATTTTTTCTACCACTGGGCCGCCAAACAACTCGATCTTCACCCTGAACTCAGACCGGCGCTGCGCTCCCTCGCCACCACGCCCAGCTATCAGTTTGTCTACCTTTCATTTTCCACGGGAGAAGAGTTCAGGTCTGCGTTGAAGGACTTCCTTGAGCGGCATCCAAAACTGGAGGATCTGAAGCCCGATGACCGCCTTAAACTCTTCCAACTCTGGCACGAGCGTGGCGATGCGTCGGAACTTCTCCGCCGGTTGGAGGAAGATCCTGCATGGCTTCGGGACGGATGGCCAATCGTCGCGGAACATCGTGCAAAGTCAGGGGACTTCCAAGGTGCCTACATGCTGGCTTACACCCACCTGCCCAAGCCCACGCTTCGGTCTCGTGAGAGCCGGGGCTCAACAGAATCTCTGCAACGGCTTTTCCTGCTCAATCCCAACGACCCCTTGGCCGGCCTGGATCTTTACTGGGCTCAAAAAGCCTCCGGGAACCTCACCGCCGCGCTAGCCACCCTCAAGGAAGTGGCGCTTCTGAAGAACGCCCCTGTGGGGGTTCCTTGGGAAATGGCGACATTACTCGCCGACACAGGCGACTACCTCCACGCTTGGAGCATGTTGCAGGAGTATAGCCGCCGGATCTCTTCGCCCTCCTGACCGACTCCCTATAGTCACAACTGATCACAATTCCGAGCCGGCCCAGTGGGGTCGGCTTATTTGTTTAGTCCAGAAGCCTCCCCGACCATTGCCTTAGGGGTTCACTTACAGATTTCGCCAATAATAATCTCAACTGTAACAACTCGACGCACCTATTCTCAAAAACGAGAGATATGCTTGACGCAGACCTTTGGTATTGTTAACTTCTGTTGAAATTTCACGACTCACTCTCAACTTCTTTTCTCATGGCAAAAGTGGTAATCACCGATGACGAAGCAGCCATTCTTGACCTGATCACCAAGTTCTGCCGCGGTCAGGGTCACGAGGCCATCCCATGTCAGACCGGAGCTCAAGGCTTGGCCGCCATTCGCCAGCACAAACCAGAGCTGCTCATCGTAGACCTGCGTATCGGTGAATCGGACGGCATGGAAGTCATCAAGCAGTGCCGCCACGAGTCTCCCGGCACCGCCATCATCATGATCACCGGTCACGGCAGTGTTGAGACCGCTGTGGAAGCCATGCGCTTGGGTGCTTTTGACTATCTGACCAAGCCCTTCGAGCTGCCCGATCTCAAGCGCACCATGGAACAGGCACTGGGTGGCAAGAGTTTTTCGTCCCCCGTCGCCTCGCCTTCCGCCCTGCCCCAAAGTTCCAAAATCATTGGGGGCAGTGCCGCCATTCAGCGCATTCTGGGCATCATCCATCGTGTAGCTGACAACGACAGCCCGGTGCTGCTTGAAGGAGAGTTCGGGGTGGGCAAACAACTCCTGGCCAGGGCACTCCACGAAGCCAGCAACCGCAGTGGCGGGCCTTTCAAGGCCATCCAGTGCAGCGCCCTGCCCCCTGACCTGCTCGAATCAGAGCTGTTCGGCCACGGCAGCCCGCAGAACAGCATCTTCACCCGCACACGTGGCGGCACCATTCACCTCGGAGAGGTCGATCACCTGCCCATGCGCATTCAGGCTCAGTTGAACGCCTACCTCGAACAAACGCAGCCAGGCTCAGGGGGCATGAATGGCGGGGCAGGTCTCCCCTGCAGGCTCATCACCTCCACCACGGCACATCTTGAAGACGCCATCCGCGAGGGAAAATTCCGCGAGGACCTTTACTACAAGATTTCCGTGGTGCCGGTGGTCGTGCCTCCCCTTCGCGAGCGCCGGGAGGACATCCCCCTGCTGGTGGAGCACTTCCTGCGTGAACACGCGTTGCGCGTGGGTGGAACCATGAAAAAGATGGAGCACTACGCCCAGGAGTTCCTCGAGCGTTACCCCTGGCCCGGGAACATCAGCGAGCTCCGCAACTCCGTGGAACGTGCCATCGCCATGGCGGAAGGCAGCACTATCAAGCCCGCGGATCTCCCCTCCAAGGTGACGCAAAAAGTAGAGGTGCCCACCGAGACCTCCGTTTCGGCCGAGCCTCGCACGAGACTGCCCATTGGAAGCACACTTGATGACTACGTCCGTTCCCAGGAAAAGCTCTTCATCAACGAAACGCTCAAGTTCAACAACGGCTCGCGTGAGAAGACAGCGAGCATGCTTGGCATCAGCATTGCCACGCTCTACCGCAAGATGGAGCTCAATGTGGAGCGTCGCACCACAACCTGACAACATCCCCTCTTGGGGTGCGTCAAGTCAGTAAGGGAATGCGGGACTCACGGGAGACCCAGCATTTCCCTTTGCCAAGGCATCAGGGCGTCCGCTCCATTGGCCCCGCCATTGAGGACGACGTCCATCAGCGTATCGCGAGAACCCAGCAATGAGGGCTCGATGCCGAGCTTGCCCGCCTTCGTTTCCCGCAGGGCACACAATTGCTCAATGCGCGCCCGTTCCTCATCCGTGCTCCTCCGCTGATGGCGCCTGAGACGCTGCGGCCACGTCTCCGGATCGCTCTGGCGCACCCGGTGCACCGCAGCCGTGAACGTTTCGCGCCACTTCGGACGCCAGCGGGGGGGATGGCTTGTCCTCCCCTCCTCCTGAAACTCCAGCGCCATGTTGATCAATTGCTGGTTGTTCAGCACCTTGAAGGGCGGTACATCCTTTTCGCTCGCGGTCGCGTCGCGCCAGGCCCAAAGCTCTTTCAGCATGGCGAGCCCCTTGGGCTTCAGGTTGCCGGATCCGTTGATGCGCCACGCATCCGTACGATCCTTCTCCATGCGGCCCAGCACGTCCTGCCGCAATGCAGCGCAGCTTTGCTCAAACCAAGAAAGCCTCTGGCTGGCCTCAAGCTCCGCCATGAGCCGATCGACTAGCTCTCCAAGATACCTCACATCATCCACTGCATAAGCCTGCATCTTGTCAGGCAACGGACGCTGGGACCAGTCTGCCTTCTGCGAGCTCTTGCACAGGGCGATTCCGCAATAGTGCTGCACCAGGGCGGCCAGTCCAAAAGCCCGGTGACCGGTAAGGCGCGCGGCAATCTGGGTGTCGTGCACGACCCCGGGGGTCCAGCCGCACTGCCGCTTCAGAAGAGTGAGGTCATAGTCCGCTCCGTGCAGCCACAATTCGGTGCGATCCAGCTCGGTAAAAAGCAGGGAAAGATTGGTGCACTTCAGCGGGTCGATCAGGAAATACTCACCTCCCGCGGCAAGCTGCAGCAGGCACAGCTTTTCCGAATAGTGATGCAGGGAGTCCGCCTCGGTATCCAGGAACGCGCGGGTGAATTCGCCCCCGTCCAGTTTTGCCGAGAGCGACTGGGTCAGGTCTGCCAGATCTTCGTCTGAATCAATCCACCGGAAACTGGCTGGCGGGTGGGGAGGGGTTTCCATGGGGCTCGAGCTGGTAGCAGTACGATGAGCCTTGGAAGGATGCTGCACTGCTGTGACTGAACTCTGTTTTTTGCCCGCACCCTGGCGTCCGCGTCGGGGACGCTGGCCATGAGAATGGGAACCGGCATCCTTCGCCTGCGAAGGCGAAGGA
>JAEYUU010000276.1 GCA_023429545.1 Verrucomicrobiota bacterium | reverse complement strand
AAAGCAGCCTGCGGCCTTCGCGGACCATCTGACAACGCTCCTGCAGGATCCCGTGCTGTGTGATCGCATGGGTGCCGCAGGCCTCACCCACGCACGGAAGCACTTCGCCAAGGAGGAGACCACCATGCATCTGCTGCAAGCCTTCGCGGAACGCGCCAGCCTGCGCTTCGACCTCACGCTCGCCCAGCGCTACGGCCTGCTATCCTGCTTCGCCAGCCGCACCATGCGCGGCGACGCCCAGCTCCGGCACCATGCGACGAAGGCACGCGACAAGAGCTTCGATCTGGTCCGGTTCATGAACGGCGCTTAACGTGAGCCGTAGTCTGGCGGCGCCACGCGCCACAGTCGGATATCGAATCGCGGGAATCAGGAAGCCCGCCTCCAGCAGGCCCGCGCTGGTTTGCATCGCTTTCTCCTCATCGCCGATGATGATCGGCAGAATGGCTGCGGACAGCGCGACGCCTTGCTCTACTCCAGAGCCACCCATGAGCGCCAGCAGGAGGTGTTTGTTGCTCCACAGCTTCTCGCGAAGCCGATCTCCCTCCGCGCCCTGCAGCAGCGTCACTGCCGCTCGCGCGGTCCAGGCCACCGCGGGAGGCGGAGCCGTGGAGTAGATGAGACTGCGGGCGCGGTTGATAAGCAGGTCACACACCGCGCGCGACGCCGCTACATACCCTCCGCTCACCCCGATCGCCTTGCTCAGCGTGCCCATCTGCAGCTCGACGCGTTTCTCAAGTCCCAGTGATGCCACCATGCCGCGCCCCTGCGGCCCGAGCACACCCACGCCATGCGCTTCATCCACCAGCAGCCAGGCACCGTGGCGTTCCTTGAGCGCCACGATCTCCGCCAGCAAGGCCGCATCACCATCCATGCTGAAGATGGACTCAGTGACGACCAGCACCCGCGTGCCCGCGCCAGACTTTTCCCGAGCTCCCGCAAGAAGGCGCTCCAGCTTCTCAAGGTGATTGTGAGGAAAAACTCGAATGGTCGCTCCGCTCAGCTTCGCGCCATCGATGAGCGACGCATGGCTCAGCTTGTCCAGAATGACCACGTCCCCCGGCCCCACCACGGCAGGGATCACCCCCACCGCAGTTGCGTATCCACTGCTGAAAGCGAGTGCGGCCTCGGTTCCCTTGAACGCCGCGAGTGTGGACTCCAGGTTCTCGTGCGACACAAAGTTTCCACAAACCAGGCGGGAAGCCCCGGCACCCACGCCGAATCGCTCCACACCCTCATGCATGGCTGTCTTGAGCGTGGCATGCGTCGCCAGCCCGAGGTAGTCATTGGAGGAGAAATTGATCGTTACCTGGCCCGGAAGCACCAGATGGGCGCCATCCACCGCCACCACACGGCGCAACGCTCTCTTCAGACCCTGGGCATGCAACAGCCGCAGCGCCTCGGCGGCAACCCCATCCAATTCAGCTCGGTCATCCATGCTTGGGGCACGAGTCGCCCCGTACCCGCCTTTTTCAAATACAGATACGAACTTGCGTCGGGGCTCCTATTCTCCAAGCACTCCATTCTTCTCAAGAAACATTTCCGCCTTCTTAAGCGTGTCCCATACGAAGGGCTCTTTGTTGAAAAAGGCGTGCTGCTGGCCAGGAAAGGACACCACCTCACACTCGGCACCCAGTTCAGTCACCTTCGAGGCGTATGCCTGCACGGTTCCAATAGGGACCGTCGTGTCCGCATCCCCATGAAAAAATGATAGTCGGCGGATGCCCGGACTTCAGGTGGTGAAAGGGACTGAGCTTCAGGGTTTCCTCCTGCTGCGTCGCCGTCAGTTCCGGGGCGCGGCGGAAGTCGAGCTTCACTGCGGGATTGAAGAGCACGAGCGCGGCTGGCTTGATGTCCATGCTCGTGTCATCTCTCTCATCGTTGATTTCATCCAGGGTGACCAGGGTGGCAGCGAGGTGGCCACCAGCAGAGCCGCCGCCCGCGGCGATCTTCGCCGGATCAATGCCCAGTTCCCCCGCGTGACTGCGCACCCAGCGGAAGGCTGACCGGGCATCCTTGACGCAATCCGGCACGGTCACGCCCGGCTGCGAAGTGAGGCGGTACTGCACGGAGATCGCTACCATCCCACGCTTCGCCAGCGCCGCACTCTGGCGTGAGAAGGCGCTTGGGTTGCCGCTGCGCCAGCCACCACCATGATAGAACACGATGGATCCCCGCTTGTTGTCGGCCTTCCATCCCTCCGGTTTCCAGATCCAGAGTTGGAGAGAGGTATCTCCGACCTCCTTATAGACTCTCTTCTCCGTGGGTTCAGGACCGGGGTTCGTTGCCTTTGCCCTGGCTTTGGCCGGGGCGTCCTGCGCCTGACCCGTGAGAGCAAACGCAGCCGTGGTGGCAACGCACAGAAGAAATGAGCGGAGCCGCATGGAACCCTTAAACGTCGCAGGCAGACTCAAGTTTCCCTAGAAATGCCAGCCGAAGCTGATCATGGGACCCAGAGCGTCGATTCCAGGATTCACGTCGTCGAGACCCAGATTGGAGACATGCTGGTAGTAAAGGCCGAGGGCGATGCTGCCCCGTTTGCACACCATGACGCGCGCGCCCGAGTACAGGAACCAGTTGAAGTTCAAATCCTGTCCTTGGGCGCCTTCCACTTCGTAGCCCTTGCTGTCCATCCAGCCCACGCCACCGCCTGCCGCGAAGAAGAGGGAGAAATCACGCGGGGCATTCCACCACTCGAGAATGCCGGAGCCAGCGACTCCGAGGTAGTAGTCTTCCGGCCCCTCCACGATGGGCTCAATCAACAGGGAGATGCGGTGGCGGAATCCCAGCCTGCCGCTGCCCACGTCCCATCCGAAGGCCTCGGGCGACTTCCAGGTGATCAACTGCGGAAGAATCGTGTAGTCCAGATCCGTGCCATTGTTCCCCACCCTCCACAGCGCCCCGGATTCAAAATCAATCTCGTGATGCTGCAGCGGATCGTAGGGAGCTTCGGGGGCGACAGTCTGCACGGACTTTTCCACAGTCCCAGCGATTGCGGAGAAAGCAGCGGCGCCAAGAACGAATGAAGTGAGCAGGAGACGCTTCAACATGACGCGGATGGTAACGTGTTTTTACCAAGTGGGAAGCAGAAACAAGACATGCGTGATGCAGAGCAGTCATGAACCCGCCTCCATTTCACATGCAGGCTCAGACCGAGTGCTGCCGCACTGCTTCATAGAGGACGATGCCCACGGACGTGGCGAGGTTCAGGCTGCGTGTCCCTTGCATGGGAATGCGCAGGCAGGCTGCCGCGTTTGCCCGCAAGAGTGATTCGGGAAGGCCTCGTGTCTCTGGACCAAACACCAGATAACACTCCGCGGGAAAGTTGGCGTCCCAATAACTGCGCTCTGTCTTGGTAGTGAGATAGAAACATGGCGCCGCGGCATCGGCAGATGCACGCAACTCCTCCAGCGAGCCCCATACGTGTACATCCACTTCCTTCCAGTAGTCCAGCCCTGCGCGCTTCAATTGCCGATCATCAATGCTGAATCCCAGGGGTTTGATCAAATGCAGCCTCGCCCCTGTCGCCAGGCACAACCGCCCCACCGCACCGGTGTTGTGCGGGATCTCGGGTTGGAAGAGGACGATGTGGAGCATGCGGATGCGAGATCGGAGCTCGCCTCTCGCATCCGGCAATTCAAGTCGAGATGTACCAGGCACTGCCCCTCACGCCGCTTTCTTCGGCTCCGCGGGCTTCGCCACGGGTTGCGGTGCGGCCTTGGCAGGGGCTGGACGAGGCGTGGGTGTGATCTGGACCTTGAGAGGCTGGAGCTTGTTCACCTGATAAATGTCCGCCTCATACTTGGCTGCGAGATCATCCAGTTCCTTGCGCTTGGTCTGGAACTCCGCCTGCCAGGTGTCGTACGCAGCCGTGTCCGTTTCGCGCTTGGCAAACATG
>JAEYUU010000207.1 GCA_023429545.1 Verrucomicrobiota bacterium | reverse complement strand
AGCAGCGCAAGGCTTACATGGCCGAGCAGCGCAAGAAGCAGCAACCCGGCTCGGCTACTGAGAAAGCGAAGCCGACGCTAAGCCGCGCGGAAATCGAAATGGTGCGGAAGTCCATGCAGGATGTGATGAAGCCTCTGCGCTACACGAGCATCAGCTGGGCGGACAAGCTGCCGAATCTACCGGCTGACTACAAGTATCCCGATGGCAAGCCGGGCCAGTCCATCCAGCCGAAGGTGATGTTCGGCCATGACGCGGACGTTGCGGGCAGCCCCACGCGGCTGGATGCCTTCGCCAAGTGGATGACCTCGCCGGAGAATCCCCGCTTCACCACGGTGATTGCGAATCGCATGTGGAAGAAGGCTTTTGGCATCGGCCTCATCGAGCCTGTGGATGAAATGACGGACTCCACAGTGCCTTCGATCAATGAGTTGATGGAGTACCTCACCGCGATGATGAAGGACAAGAAATACTCGCTCAAGTCCTTCCTGCGGGTGCTGTACAACACGGACACGTATCAGCGCATGGCCACTGCCACAGAAGTGCCCCCCGGCGAGACCTACCACTTCACCGGCCCCATCCTGCGCCGCATGAGCGCCGAGCAGGTGTGGGATTCCATGGTGACACTCTCGCGTGGCAACATCGATGACCAGGTGGAGGACGACAATGTGCGTCTGCACCAGTATCTGGATGACCTGAGCATGTTCCTCAATGCGGTGAAGACCAAGGGGCCTGAAGCCCTGGTGGAAATCGCGAAGAAGAGTGGTGATGCTCGCGCGGAAGCGGACAAGAAGATCGCGGAGCTCACCGCCAAAGCAGCGCAGATGCGCGAGAGCGGTGGCAATCAGCAGGCTGCCCAGCAACTGGCACGTGAAGCGCAGCGTCTCAGGAAGGGAAATGCCGACGATGTGCTGGAAGCTCTCGTCGGCGAAGAACGCGCCAACGCCATGCGCCGCGGCTACCGGCCGGAAAAGCAGGGCACGAGCGCCTATGACAAGGCAGCCCTCGCCGCGCTCTCGAAAGAAGAACGTCGCGAAGCCATGAAGATGGGCGGCAGTCTCTCACTGAACGCCCGCGCCTCGGAACTCCCCTCGCCCGCAAAGCCCGGGCATTTTCTCCGCACCTTTGGCCAGTCGGATCGGGAACAGATTCAGAACGCGAGCGACGACGCCTCCGTGCCGCAGGCGCTCTCCCTGCTGAATGGTCCTGCCTCGGAAGTGCTGGGCAATCCCCTCTCTAAGCTGAGCCAGGACCTGAAGAAGGCCGCCACGCCGCAGCAAAAAATGGATTTGCTCTATCTTTCCTTCCTGAGCCGCATGCCCACCAACAACGAGCGCGCCGTGATGGGCGAGGTAATCCAGCAGCGCGGGGACAAGGCCGTGGATGATGTGACCCACGCGCTGCTCACCGGTTCGCAATTCCTTTTCATCCAGTAGTCGCCTTTTCTTTTAGCCTCCCGCCTCTCCATCTCATGAAAACGGAACTTCTCAGAGCTGACGAAATCACGCGCCGCGACTTCGTCATGAATGTGGCGAAGACCTGCCTCGGAGTCTCGGTGCTCGGTGCGCTGGCCCCACGCGCCTCTGCTGCCCCCTTCGAAGGCTCATCGAAGGCAAAGCAGGTCGGCACCGCACGGAATGTCATCTATCTCTATATGAGTGGTGGCATGACCCATCTGGACACCTTCGGCTGCGTGCCGGGTGCGGATACCATGGGTGATACCAAAACCATCTCCACATCCGCGGACGGTGTGCAGATCGGAGAATTGCTGCCAAACACGGCGAAGATGATGCACCACGGCGTGGTCATCAACTCGCTCACCAGCACGCAGGGCGCGCATGCGCAGGGAAACTACTTCCAGCATACCGGCTACACCATGCGTGGCGCAACACGCCACCCCACCATGGGCGCGTGGTTGCAAAAGTTCCAGGGCAAGGGGACCAGCGCCCTGCCCGGCAGCGTGATCGTTACCAATGACAGCAAGCACCCTGGCGGTGGTTTCTTCGAGGCGGCCTTCCAGCCGCTCATCGTGAACAATCCCGCTGCCGGCCTGCAGAACAGTCATCGCCTGGCATCCCTTACCGAGAGCGATTTTGACTACCGCCTCAATCTTTCCGCGAAGCTCGATCAGGGCTTCCAGTCCGCGTACAAGTACAACAACGTTCGGGCTTATGCGGATGTCTATCGCGACGCGGTGAGCGTGATGAAGAGCGAGGACCTTGCTGCCTTCGACCTCAACAAGGAGCCGGAGGGCATGCATGATCTCTATGGCAATGACAGCTTCGGCCAGGGCTGCCTGCTGGCACGTCGCCTCGTGGAACACGGCATGCGCTTCGTGGAGGTGAACCTGGGTGGCTGGGACATGCACCAGGACATCTACACGCGCCTGCCGGAAAAGCTCAGCACCCTGGATCAGGGGCTCGGCGCACTGCTGGGAGATCTCGATCGTCGTGGCCTGCTGCAGGACACCCTCGTGGTGCTCACCAGTGAGTTCGGCCGCACGCCGAAGATCAATCAGAACTCCGGACGCGATCATTACCCCAAAGCCTTCTCCAGCGTCCTCTGGGGCGGTGGGGTGAATGGTGGCCAGGTGTATGGCAAGACGGACAAGGGCATCGAAGTCACGGAAAACAAAGTCTCCGTGCCCGACTTCAATGCCACCATCGCCTATGCTTTGGGCCTGCCTCTGGATGCCGTGCTCTACTCGCCCAGCAAGCGTCCCTTCACCGTGGCAGACAAGGGCCAGCCATTGACGGCGTTGTTTGGTTGATGTGCAAGGATCTGGCTAGCGCGTGTGCCCGAAGTGCGCTCCTTAGCGATCGAGTGGCCCTGACAGGATGTTGCGCCCGTCAGGGCCACTGCTCTTTTGGGAGCCCCCCATGGTGAAAGCTTGAGGTTGACACACCGTCGAGAATTCATACAGATGTTTGATACACCTGTATGATTTCCGGCCAATCCATCCCTCTGCCGGCAGCCGCAGCCTCATCGCGGGTCGCGAATGCCACCCGCGAGGCGCTGCTGGATGCGGCAGAGACCCTGCTGGCGAAGCACGGCGTGGCGGGTGCTTCTGCGAGGGACATCACGAAAGAGGCCGGAGCGAACCTGGGGGCCATCAACTACCACTTCGGGTCGAAGGACAATCTGGTGCTGGAGGTCTTTGCCCGGCGCATGCGGCCGCTCAATGAGGATCGCATCGCACAACTGGATGCGCTGGAGAAATCCGCCGGGAAGAAGGGTCCGAGGCTGGAGCAGATTGTGGAGGTGTTGATCCGTCCCATTGTGGAAGCGCGCGAGTCCCGTGAAAAGGAGACTGAGGTGCTGCATCTGCTCTGCCGTGGCTTTCAGGAGCCCAATTTGCAGGTGAAGGCCTTCGTGGAACGTGAGTTCGCCGAGATTGCCCAGCGATTCGACAACGCCATCCTCAGGGCGGTGCCCCATTTGCGGCCTGAGGAGATCTACTGGCGCACCAAGTTCCTCAGCGGCGCCATGCAGCATGGACTGGATGCCTGGCTGCGATTCGATGACATGCCCCACCCCAATCCCGACGTGCAGCCGGCGCGACTGGATCGTGAAGCCTTCCTTCAGCGTCTCATTGCCTTCGTCTCAGCGGGCCTGTCTGCATCGCTGCCCGCCGACAAAGCCTAGTAGTCCCCCTGCGCCTGCGTGCTC
>JAEYUU010000486.1 GCA_023429545.1 Verrucomicrobiota bacterium | reverse complement strand
CCCTCCACCTTGCCCGCGCGGAAGGTGGGCCTTGCCCATGTTGCCGAGTCCTACGCTGCCGATTCTCACTGTGTCCATGACGCTGAGCGTATAAGTGTGCCTCGCGGGGTGCAAATCCCAATTTTCGAAGTTGCAGCCTGGGGCGACCGGACGACCCAAGGGGCCTGCGGCTTTTTTGTTTTTCGCTTGGCAAATTATTCACATGGCTTGAAATCTTCGTAATGGCTAAAGGCACCCTCCTCATCACCGGCGGCGCAGGTTACATCGGCTCCCACACCGTGAAGCAACTGCTGCGGCATGGGGAGAGGGTGGTGGTGCTGGACAATCTCGTCTTCGGCCATCGCGAGGCGCTCCCGCTGGACCGCGTGACCCTGGTGGAGGGGGACATGGGGGATGCGGCCTTGGTCGAGCGCATCTTTTCCGGGTACCAACCCGAGGCGGTCCTGCATTTCGCCGCGTACGCGTATGTCGGGGAGTCGGTGACGGATCCTCTCAAGTACTACCGGAACAATCTGGCAGCCCCGCTCACACTGCTGGAGGCGATGCAGCGCCACGGGGTGAGGAAGTTCATCTTCTCCTCCACCTGCGCCACGTATGGAAATCCGCAGTTTGTCCCCATGAGCGAATCCCATCCGCAGGACCCGGTGAACCCCTATGGCGCCAGCAAGCAGATGCTGGAGCGCGTGCTCAAGGACTGCGACACCGCGTGGGGCCTGAAGTCGGTCTTCCTGAGGTATTTCAACGCCAGCGGCTGCGATTTTGAAGGGGTCATCGGTGAGGACCACAACCCCGAGACGCACCTCATCCCGCGCATCCTGATGGCGGCCACGGGGGAGATTGAGAGCATCACCGTCTTTGGCACGGACTACCCCACACCTGACGGCACCTGCATCCGGGACTACATCCACGTCAATGATCTGGCATCTGCGCATGCGCTGGCGCTGGAGCACTTGAGGAAGGGTGGCGATAGCGCCGCGGTGAACCTCGGCACGGGACGTGGCTTCAGCGTCCGGGAGATCATTTCCACAGCCGAGCGCGTGACGGGCAAGACCATTCCCGTGACCTATGGCCCCCGCCGTGCAGGCGACCCTCCCGAGTTGGTCGCTGACCCCGCCAAGGCGAAGGCCGTGCTCGGCTGGGAGGCGAAACACAAAGAGCCGCAGGAGCACATTGAATCTGCCTGGAAATGGATGACTGGTCCCCGCAAGGGACGGTACGCCGCCGCATCGTGACATGACCGCACCAGCCCAGAGGAGCGAGGCCAGCCGCCAGTACAGGCGGCCCACGGGAGGGCTGACCGCAATGGCTGCAGCACCCCGGCGATGAGCGCGCACCGACAGGCCCAGCAAAAGCAGGTGAAAAGCCGGCGTGGCTCGAAGGCAAAGAGCGGGGAGAAGCTCCGCCTGAAGGCCGCGCAGGAGAAGGACCTTATCGCTGCGCGCCGTGCCAATCCCAATTTCGCTGAGCCTGACTTCCATCAGGTGGGGGATGCGAGCTTCGAGGATGATGATGACTTTGATCCGTTGGCGATCCCGCCCACGGGGCAGAAGCGGAAGCTGGTGGTTGGCCTGTTTCTGGTGCCGGTATGCATTGTGGCGGTGATCACGCTGCTAGAATTGTTTTTCCGTGCCACGGTGGATGGGAAGTTCTGGAAGTCCGAAGGCTTCTGGTTCTTCGCGTTCGGTTGCATGCTGTGGTTCGCCCTGGGGTGGTTCCGCATGCAGCCGGCGTGGTTGTATGTCTTTGCCCACGAGTTCACCCATGTCATTGCCGCCCGACTGAGCGGCGGGAAGGTTCACGCCATGCATGTGTCCGACGAAGGAGGATACATTGAGACGGACAAGACCAATGTGCTCATCACGCTCTCTCCATATCTCGTGCCGCTCTACACGGTCGTGGTGTTTGCCATCTATGGACTGCTGAGCGCCTTCGTGGACATGCATCGGGATGTGGTGTGGACTCTTCCCTTGATGGACCTCACGGTGTGGGTGCGGTGGGCGTGGCTGGTATACTTCTTCGTGGGCATGACGTGGTGCTTCCACATCACCTTTACCCTGGAAGTGCTGCGCACGGAGCAGAGCGACCTGGCGCACAACGGGGAGTTCTTTTCCATCATCCTCATCTTCCTCACGAATCTTGCGCTCATTGGCGCGCTCTTCATCGTGGCCTCACCGACCGTGAACTGGGTGGATGTGTGGCACGACGCCCGCGTGATGCTTGAGCCGGCCTGGACGTTCATCCGAGGTCTTTGGACACACTGACTTTTTTCTTCATGCCCGACCCTTCCGTATTCACCGTATCCGCACTGACCCGCTCCATCCGCTCTCTGCTGGAAGAGCACGTGGGTGAGGTGTGGGTGGAGGGTGAAATCAGCAACCACCGCCTGCAAAGCTCCGGGCACCAGTACTTCACGCTCAAGGATGAGACCGCACAGATCTCCTGCGTGCTCTTCCGCAACGCCGGAGCGCGTTTGCCCATGCCATTGCGTGACGGCATGCAGGTGCAGATCTTCGGTGGGCTGACGGTGTACGAG
>JAEYUU010000478.1 GCA_023429545.1 Verrucomicrobiota bacterium | reverse complement strand
GGCGTGACCTTGTGTTTCACAAGGGTCCCATCTTCGCCAACATGATCCTGGCGGATGAAATCAACCGCACGCCGCCCAAAACGCAGGCGGCGCTACTAGAGGCGATGCAGGAGCACCAGGTCACGGCGGCCGGACAGACGTTCACGCTGGAGGAGCCATTCTTTGTGCTGGCGACGCAGAACCCCATCGAAATGGAGGGCACATATCCTCTGCCTGAGGCACAGCTCGATCGCTTCATGCTCAATGTGGTGATCGATTATCTCTCGGAAGACGATGAGGTGGCGGTGGTGATGCAGACCACTTCCAAAAAGTCTGAGCCCATTGTGCCGGTTTTCTCGGGTGAGGACCTCATGCGTTGTCACGATGTCGTGCGTCGCGTGCCGGTGGCGGATGAAGTGGCCCGATATGCTGTGCGCCTCGCGGCGGCCACGCGCCCGCATCGCGCAGGTGCTCCCGAATTCGTGAATGAGTGGGTGAACTGGGGGGCGGGTACACGTGCAAGCCAGTATCTCGTGCTCGGTGGCAAGACGCGCGCGCTGCTCCAAGGAAGAGCCCACGTCACCTTCGATGACATCCGCGCCATGGCCCGGCCGGTGTTTCGTCATCGCATCCAGCTCAACTACCGCGCGGAGGCGGAAGGCATCACGGTGGACAAGCTGATTGGGCGCGTGGTGGAGGCGGTGAAGCAGTGAGAGAGCTGTCAGCAACTGGATACTCGTTCCCCTCATGTCCTCTCCCACCTCCACCGCCGGTCCTGATCTCGCTGCGCTGATGCGCATCCGGTCTCTGGAGTTGCGGGCGCGGCTGGTGATGGAGGGCTTTTCCAAGGGGATGCACCGCAGCTTGCAGCATGGCTTTTCCGCGGAGTTCAGCGAGTACCGTCAGTATGTAACCGGAGATGATCCGCGCTTCATCGATTGGAAGGTCATGGCGAGGAGTGACCGGTGTTATGTGAAGAAGTTCGAGGAGGAGACCAACCTGCGCTGCCAGCTCCTCCTGGATATCAGTGCCTCCATGGCCTACGGATCGGTGGGTTATACAAAGCTGGACTACGCGGCGACGCTGGCGGCGACCCTGGCGCTCTTCCTGAGAGAGCAGGGGGATGCCGCGGGGGTGACGCTCTTTGATGAAAATGTGCAGGAGCACCTCCCGGCCCAAGCGCGCTCGGGTCAGTGGCATGCCTTGCTGCTCCATCTGCAGAAGGCGCATGCCAGTTCACGCGGCATGGGAATGCGGTTTCCCTTGCGAGCCCTGGGTGAGATGATCCGCAGGCGCGCGCTGCTGGTGATGATCTCCGATTTCCTGACGCCGCTTGATGATCTCGAGCGTGAACTTGGCCTGCTCACCGCCATGCAACATGATGTGGTGATCTTCCATGTGCTGGATCCTGCCGAGTTGGACTTCCCCTTCGATGAATCCGCGGCTTTCGCGGATAGCGAGTCTGGCAGGAAGCTGCTGCTGGAACCTGCCATGGTGCGGAAGAATTATCTGGCACGACTCCATGCGCATCTCGACCGGCTTCGTAAACTCTGCGAGCGGCATGGCGTGGAGTACCGGCTCATCCGGACGGACCGTCCGCTGGAGGAGGATCTGTTCGACTTCCTCAGCGCCCGCCGAAACCTCTCTGCGCGTCATCGCGCCACGCCGAGGCACGCCGCATGAACTTCCTGTTCCCACTCTTCGCGATGGCACTGGCGGCGGTGGCCATTCCCATCCTGCTGCACTTCCGCCGGCAGCCCCCGCAGAAGGTGGTGCCTTTCAGCTCGCTGATGTTTCTGGAGGAGACGCCGGTGCCGCCCAAGACGCGCCGCAAGCTGGAGGACTGGCTGCTGCTGCTCCTCCGGTGTCTCGCGTTGATTCTACTGGCCCTCATGTTCAGTCGTCCTTTTGTGCGCTCGCAGAAGACCGCGCCGGCGGATGGCCGCGTGCACTGGTGCATTCTCGTGGACGCAAGCGCATCCATGCGTCGTGAAGGCGCTTGGGAGCAGGTGGAGGAGAAGTACGGTGCGGCTTTGGAGAAGGTGGGCGAGGCGGACTCGCTTCTCGTCGCTGTGTTTGACGATGCTGCAAGATTGGTGCTGGATCGCGAAGCATGGGAGCGTGCGCCAGCGGGCACCCGCAGCATTGCGGCAACTTCGGTGTTGCAAGATGTGGAACCAGGCTGGGCGGGAACGGATCTTGGCGGAGCGCTGGTATTTGCGGCACAACAGCTCTCTGCCGACAATGCCAGCAACGCAGGCGATCGGAGAATCGTGGTCATCACGGACATGCAGGAGGGCGCGGCGCTGGAGGCGTTGCATTCGTCTTCCTGGCCGGAAAATGTGACGGTGGCGGTGGAGGAGATTAGCGCTCCGTGGAGAAACAATCTCACGCTCGCCGCCGCTCCGGCCATCGTGGAGGAGTCAGCGTCATCGCTCGATGGCACTGCATCGGACGGTCGCGAACCCGTGGGACAGGTGCGCGTGCGCGTCACCAGCAGCCGCGAGAGCGAAGTTGAAAAATTTTCGCTGCAATGGTCCGATGGCGGTGAAGTCGTGGAGGTCACAGTGCCCGCGGGTGGCAGCCGCATCCTCAATGCACCCGCGCGTCCGAACGCGACGACGGATGGGATGCTCACTCTCCGTGGAGATGCCGAGGCCCTTGATAATCGCCTTTTCGTTGCCAAGCCCATGGCACGACCTGCGCGGGTGCTGTGCCTGGGACGGGGGCTTTCTCGTGGAGAAACGGCGTCGCCGCTCTTTTATCTGGCTCGCGCACTCAGGCCCACTCTAGCGCTCACGCCGGCTTTGGTGGACATGGACGTTGCCGCATTGAAGGCCACGGACCTTGAGGATGCTGATCTCGTGATGCTCTTTGGCGAGGCCCCGGAAGCGGCGCGAAGTGTACTGCAAACATGGGTGAAGGCCGGTGGGGCACTGGTGAGCGTGGCCAATGCCGGGGACAAGGGAGACACCCTGCGCGCCCTGGGTGGCGCGGCGGAATTGAAACTCAAGGACGTGGAGAATGATGCGATGCTCCAGGACCTGGATTTCGCACATCCCCTACTGCGCACCTTCGCAGAGTCCGGCGTGCGGGATTTCACCAGGATTCGTTTCTGGAAGCATCGGGTGCTCGAAGGCATTGTGACGATGGAGAAGGCATCCATCATCGCGAAGTTTGATGATGGCTCGCCTGCGTGGCTGGAGTGGCCGCTGGAAAAGGGCCGCGTGCTGGTGATGACCGCGGGTTGGCAGCCTTCCGACAGTCAGCTCGCGGTGGCATCGAAGTTTGTGCCGTTGCTGTATTCCCTGCTCGACTGGGCCCAGGGCACTGCCAGTTCCTCGCAGTCCCTGATCGTGGGCGATGAGATTGCCGCGCATCCGGGTTGGAGTGGTGTCATCCCCGTGAAAAAGCCGGATGGCAAAGCGGTCAGTTGGAACGTGGATGAGCAGAAGTCCTTCGATGGCACGGACATGCCCGGTATCTACGTTTTGGGTGAGGGGGCCGCAGCCCGGTCTATCGCCGTTAATCTCGCGCCCAATGAGGGGCGTTTCGCACCGATGGAAGCCCAACGGCTCGCTGATTCCGGAGTGAAGATGAAAAGCGAGCGCCCGGCTTCAGCGGCTGCTGCCAAGGACCATGCGGCAGCGGAACGGCGTGTCGAAGATTCTGAACACGAGCAGCGCCAGAAGGGCTGGAAGATGCTTCTCCTGG
>JAEYUU010000046.1 GCA_023429545.1 Verrucomicrobiota bacterium | reverse complement strand
GCACACTGCCATTCTTGTCGAGCTTCGACCATACGTGGCACCCTCTCTCCGACCGCCGACGCTCGGCGGACTATTTTCAGGCGCTGCGCTTCTTGAAAAACCTCTTCCAGGTCAACGCCAGTCCGGTCCACACCAGCAGCGCGGCAGCGAGGGAGGCGATGCCGGCAAGGGTCTGGCCAATCCAGCCACCGGCTTCACCCGTATGCACCCAGCGTGACCAGACGCGAAGCTTGCGGCCCATATTGTAATCCGCAAAGGTTTCCCAGGCGGTCTCGGTGCCAGTTTTCAGATCGATGCTGAGGGTGGACTTCAGATCCGGCCGACCGCGATGTGAGGTGGCGATGGTGAAGGCGACAGGCGCGCCGGGCTTCTCGGGCAACTTCACGTGGATGCTCTCCCATCCAGGAACTTTCGCCGCAGCGAGTTCCCATGCGGTGTCGAGGCCCTGCCACTGCGGATGCGTAGCGTTCGCTGTTGGAGCGCCTCCTTTGCCTCCTCTGGGCGGAGATTGACGTGGCGGTGGAGCCTCGGTGCCGGTGATGGTGTAAAGAAGATTGTTCGCCCAGCCGTAGGACATGATGAGTCCGGTAAGGGCGATGACGGACAGCGGGAGGATGCCCCAGAAGCCAAGGGCGTGGTGCCAGTTCCAATGGCGCGCCCTGCCATGAACCTTGAAGTTCATGGTGGTGCGCATGTGCAGGGCACGCCAGGTCCAGTGCTTGGGCCACCAGAGATAGATGCCGCTGAGCATGAGCAGCAGGAAGGCGACGTTTGCAGCCTTGGTGACATTGCCCCCGATGTCCTTGTAATCGCCCTGCGCACCGAGCCTGCGATGCACGCCAAGCATGAACTTGAAGAAGCCACGCAGGGCAGCACTCCCCTCGCCCAGCAAGTCACCGGTGTCGGGATGCAGAAATACCTGCTTCTCGCGGCCCAGACTCACCGTTACGGAAGACTTCTGCTCTGCGCGGATCCACATGCCGGTGGGCGCCGGTCCGTCTTTGGCTTGCTCGTCAATGCGGCCCAGAAGTTTTTCCAACGAGATGTCCTCCGGTTTCGCGGTGGCAGTCACGCTGTAGCCGTCCACCCACTCCAGGACCTGCCGCTCATAGGTCATGATCACGCCGGTCACGGCCATGACCAGGATGATGAGCCCGGCGATCACGCCGGCGGTGAGATGGGTCCAGAAGAACAGGCTGCGGAGGAAACGTGGCATGAACGCGAAGATGGAGGAGGTTTGAGAGTGGAAAGGCCGCTCTCGATGTGAACTCCGTAGCGGAGCGCTCATCTAAAGCGGCCTGTGTTTGGGTGAGCCGGCCTTTTACATCTCCGCCCACTGCCGCAGGAGATTGTGATACACCCCAGTCAGCTGCACGTTCGTCTTCTCCACCACTTCATGGCCGGGGAGATCACGTCCCAAGCGCTGGATGGCGAGGTCGAGGTCGAACAGCAGCGAACGCTGCATGTCATCGCGGATCATGCTCTGCAGCCAGAAGAAGGAGCAGACGCGAGCGCCTCGGGTGACAGGCGTCACGTGATGCAGACTGGTCGCGGGATACAGCACCATGTGCCCTGCCGGCAGCTTGACGCGCTGCACGCCGTACATGTCCTCGATGCACAGTTCTCCACCGTCGTATTCTTCCGGACCTGCGAAGAACAGGGTGGCGGACAAATCCGTGCGAATGCGCAACGGCGTGCCCGGCACCTGGCGGACGGCATTGTCCACATGCGTGCCGAAGGACTGGCCTCCGGTGTAGCGGTTGAACAAGGGAGGGAAGATCTTCAGCGGCAATGCCGATGAAAGGAAGAGAGGGTTGCGGCTCAGGGCATCCAGAATCATGCCACCCAGTTCCTTCGCGGCGGGATGCCCCTCAGGAATCTGCATGTTGTCCTTGGTTTTGGCAGACTGATGACCGGCGGTTACCCGGCCATCAGTCCACTCTGCCTGCTCCAGCACCTGCCGCGCGTGCGCGACCTGCTCTGCGGTTAGAACGTCAGGGATGCGGATCAGCATGCTACAGCCTTTGTGTTAGAACTTCACGTTGAGCGAAACCACCGCCGAACGACCAGGTCCGGGGACAAAGTGACCACCTCCCACGCGGTCGATGTATTCCTCATCAGCGAGGTTGTACACGTTGAGGCGGATGGCGACGTTCTCGTTGACCTGGTAGCCCAACATTGCGTCGAAGGTCCAGTAGTCCGGAGCTTCACGCAGGTTGGCATTGTTGTTGAACCGGCTGCCCACGTACTGCGCGCCGCCACCGATCTGGAAGCCGTAAGGCAGGTCATAGACCGTCCAGAGATTGAAGGAGTGCTCAGGCGTGTTCGGCACATGATTGCCCACTTCATCCGCGTTCGCGGAGGCTTCAATCTCGCCGTCGAGATAGTTGTAACCGGCGAAGATGCGCCAGTTGTCCGTGATCTGGCCGGCGATGCCGAACTCAGCACCCTGGACGACCTGTTCGCCCGTGAGTTCGAAGTTCGTCGGGTCAGCAGGATCCGCGGTACGCGCATTGGTCTTCTCCGTGCGGAAGAGAGCCGCCGTGATGGACACGCGCTCATCGAGGATGTCCCACTTCGTGCCGAGTTCGTAGCTCCGGTTTTCTTCCGGGTCCAGATCGAACTGGTTCAGTGTACCAGCCGCGCCACTGCTTGCGAGCAATTCCGTGGTGGGGTTGAAGGAGGTGCCGTAGGCAAAATAGACGCTGCCATTTTCCACGGGTTTGTACACCAGCGCGGCCCGCCAGCTCAGCAGACTGTCCGACCGGTTGCGGTTGATGGCCGCGCCTTCCGCCGGTTGTGCGGTGTAGTCCGTCTCCAGATAGTCCCATCGGAGACCGCCATTGACTTCCCAATGCTCACCAATCTCCAGCTTGTCGAACAGGTAGAGGGCAGCAGAGTTCACATCCGCAGCATTGTAGGCGCCGGTGTAGAAGATGTTTCCAGTCCAGTTTTGCGTGGGGTTGGGACGGAACAGATTGGACTGCGGCACCGTATCGGTGGCGCGGGCGCGGTTCTCTGACTCTTCACGGGACAGCTCGAAGCCTGCGGTAAGCGTGTGCTTCAGCGAGCCGGTTTCGAACTCAGCGGTGACGTCGGTCTGGTTCGCATAAATCACCTCTTCCTGATCACGGGACTGGAACTGGTGGTTGATGGTGGTGCTGTCGCCGGCGAAGCGCGGCGCAGAGATCACCGAGTCACGATGGGTTCTGCCCACGCGGAAGAGGCTGCGGAAGCGCAGCGTCTCGGAGAAGTCATGCTCGAAGATGGCGGTGCCGATGTCCGTGCTGATATCTTCGTAGTCACGATCCGTCAGGCCGTAGTAGTTGCTGAAGGAAACCGGGGGCGCTGCGTTGACGGAGCCACGCAAAGCGGTGTTCCCTTCCGGCACCCAGGGGATGCCGTAGTCAGGCTGGTAGTCCTGCTCGAGGTGGAAATAGTTCAGGGTAAGACGGGTGTCCGTACCAAGGCCGAAGACGAGGGAGCCCGCGATGCCCCAGCGTTCATCTTCCACATAGTCACGGCCCGGGATGTCGGCGTGATGGTAGAGGCCATTCAAGCGCAGGGCGGCGCCCGTTTCCGGGCCAGGGGCCACGGGGGCCACGGACTTCGCGCCCTTTCCGGAGACGTTCACCACGCCCTTGCCGGAGACAGGAGCAGGGGCCACACCAGGCTCCTGGTTCACCCAGAGAGGCTGGTTGATGTCCAGCGTGGCGCGGAAGTAGTTGTCCGTGCCACCGCCCACGTCAGCCGCGTAGAAGGGCTCAAGGCGCGCGCTTTTGGAGACGAGGTTCACGGAGCCACCGGTGGATCCGCGTCCAGCGTTCGTGGAGGAAGGTCCCTTGAACACTTCCACCTGCTCGAAGTTGAAGGGGTCACGGGTGTAGCCACCGAAGTCGCGGACGTTGTCCACAAAGATGTCCGTCCTGGCGTTGAAGCCGCGGATCGACAGGTTGTCACCCGCCGAAATGCCACCTTCGCCAGCCTGGATGGAGATACCTGGGACGTTGCGCAGCACATCGCGGAGCGAGGTCGCGTTCTGTTCCTTGATGACCGCTTCCGGAATGACGGACACCGTTTGAGGGACATCACGGAGGGGCCCCTGAACTCTGGGGGATTGAACCCGCTCAGGCTTGTAAACCTTGTCCAGTGCGCCTTCCACGACCACCGGAGGCAGCGTGGTGGAGGGAGCGGGAGCGGCGGGAGCCGTTGCAGTCTGCGCGGCGAGAGTACCGGCGGTGCAAAGGAGCGTCGTAGTAACAGCAAGACCCTCAGTCGCATGGCTGCGTACGGAGGAATTGCGGCGGGGGCTGCGTCTCTTCATGGATTGTATTGGTGTGTTGAGATGGGGCATGGTGCCGAGACAGAGTCGCAATAGGTGAGAGCAATTGCTGTTGCGTCTTAGTCTCACTTGTATTGCGACTGGATCGCATCAGAGTCAACGCCTAATATTATGCCGGAATTGCTGCCCCCTTCTCTGGCCCCAACCGGCTCTGGAAACGCCGTCGTGCAGCCAGCAGTAATAGCGTTCCATCACGCACCAGACCAACGTCTTGGACATATGAGGCACCGTTCGTGGCAACGCACGAAATTAATCACTCCCTTACCCGCAACCCTGCATAAACCAGCCATCATGCTGCCAAGTCCATCCATTCATCCCGCCCATGCCCCTCCTCGACCAGCTCAAACAATTCAGTTCACCCGGCAATCCTGATGGCGTGTGCGCCTTCGTCTCTGCAACCACCGCCCATGTTCTCGTGCATGGTCCGGACTCCCTCTCTGGCACCTCGCCAGTAAAACTTCCCCTGATGACTTTCGATGAACCGCATGAAATCAGCGCGGAAGACATGAGGGAAGGCAATGGGCCTGCAGCCGAACTCGATGTGTCGAAACTCGACACCGGAG
>JAEYUU010000034.1 GCA_023429545.1 Verrucomicrobiota bacterium | reverse complement strand
TCGTGGGCTCGGATATGTGTATAACACCCCGCCCCACGACCGCACGAACTCCCTGCAGAATCCGAAGCTCCCCGACTGGGCCATCCTCGACATCTCCGTGCCTGGGGACGCCGAGCGCGCTGGCCGCGTCGTGGCCGCGGACTTCTTCGATGCGAAGTGGCAGGTGCGCCAGGCGCGGTGAGATGGTGACGGGAATGTGCGCTTATCCACCCGGAGAGAAGCATCTTCGGAATCTTAGCGTGCCCTGCACCTCGGCCTTCCGCGCTCTCTTCTCCGCCAGAAGTACGGGTCAGCGGAGGGCTACATCGTTGCAGATCCCGAGGCGAGACCCTGCAGCTTTTCCTTCAAAATCTGACGCGCCCGGTAGAGCCGGGTCTCCGCGGCCTTGGGAGTGCAGCCAGCCACCGCGGCAATGTCATGGTGCCCGAGATCATGATAGGTGAAGAGCACGAGCGCTTCCCGCAGGTCGGCTGGGAGGCTTTGCACGGCGAGTTGCACGGCGCGGGTGATCTCCTCATGGGCGAGTGCTTCGTCCGGCGAATCATCCTCACTTGCAGGTTCCCTGCCGCAGTCCTGCAACGCCTGGATCGGCTCGGAGGGATGGCGGGCCTGCCAACGGTGGTGATTGCGCGCAAGATTTGAGGCGATGCGGAAAAGGTAGCTGGAGAACGAGGCCGAGGGTTTGTAGCGCGTGCGGCTCTGGTAGAGCCGCAGAAAGGTCTCCTGGGCAAGGTCGCGCGCGGCGGCGTGGTTGCCGGTCATGCGATGTAAAAAGGCCGCGACGCGTTCCTGCCAGCGGTGCATGAGTTCATTGAGCGCGAGGTCGTCGCCTGCCGCCAGCCGGCGCATAGCGGTGGCGTCGCTGTCTGGGGAAGCTTCCATGGTTACCGCGTGACCTCTGAAACGTGCTGATGGGTTGCCAGCAGGTGGGGGAGAACCTTTTCCATGAAGGCGCGGCCCGCTTCAGGGCGCATCACGGCGGCCGTGTCGCTGATGTGGCGGAGCATGGCATGGAGGCATTCCGCGCGAAGGGTTTCGTAGTCGTGCAATGCGGTCTCGACTTCGGGAGTCATGCGCGCACCATCTTTCATAAGCTGGGATGACAGCTTCGCGCTGGACTGCGCCACACGTTCGCACATGGCGTCGCATTCCGGCAGGTAGGATTCATGCAGGGCGCACACCTCCTTGAATTCGTTGTCGCTGAGCTTGAACTCAGATTTCATCCACGCAAGTGCAACTTCGGCGTTGCGTGAGTTCGCGGTGCCGTGGATGCAGGCGGAGTGGCCCGACTCGCAAAGCAGTCGGGCACTGAATCCCGCGATACCGATCAGCAATGCGCCCGCGAGGATGAGCCATCCGGATTTCATCGGCTGGTAAGTTTTGCGAATGGGTCGATGGAATCGACGTAAGCCTCGGGACGGGAAACAGAAGAATCGCCGTCAATCATGCCGCCAGCGACAATGCCCAGCGCAAGCGCTGCGGCGCAAACTCCCGTCGCGGGAAGGGGTTTTGAAAGCCACTCCAGAAACGACTCCAGCCAGCCGCCGGAGGCCTTGGAGGCCTCAATCTGACGCCATACTTCCCGCTGGAAGGAGGAAGGCAGTTCTGTCTCAACCTTCCAGGCTCCAAGCAGGGAATTGAGTTTCTCGTCGTTCATGGCAGGGAAGGCCGGACCACTGCTGGCCCGGGGCATTTTGGGGTGTTGTGGAGTCACCGGGGCCGAACCCGGAGGCGAGGATTATTTCCCCTTCTTCTGCGAGGCGTCCTTGACCATTTTCACATACTTGGCCGGTTCCTTCTCGAAGTCCTCAATGCAGGACTTGCAGCAGAGATACACGTCCGTACCCTTGCTGGTGACTTTCACCGCCTTGCCCATCGTGCCGAGGGGTTCGTCTGAGACCACGCACTTTTTCAAGGGATAGGTCGCCGGCAGTGCGTCCGCGGCAAAGAGCAAGCCCGCGCCGGTGAGCATCACGGCGGCGAGGAGATGTACGAAGGATAGTTTGGAGGTTTTCATCGTTGGATTCGGTAGGTTTGTGGGTGCCGAATTTTGTACCCGCCTGCAAGTCACAGGCGGGCTACAAAAGACAGGGCAGAGCCCTGGCTGGGTGGTTAGTGCTTGTGTTCCTTGGCCTTCGCACAACATGCGGCATCGTCGCAGCTACCTTTGGCCTTGTTCTTGCCGGACTTGAAGAGGGCGATGTTCGTGGTCCGGTTCGTACTGGGCACGACCGCGCCACCCTTTCCGGAAGGGGATGCCACCCAAGTGAAGGTAACAGCCCCACCCTGACCGGCAGTCACCGTGTGGGTGGATCTTTGGGACTCAGCGATGTTCCTGCGCAGTTCCTGCGTCAGCATGTCAGGACCCGCCTGGGCAGCGGAGAATGCGCCACCCACCATAAGGGAGGTGAGCAGAAGGGTGAGTTTCGTTTTCATGGATTGATTCGGTTTAGGTTCTGGAGGCAGGCTCCCTGTGTGGTTGGTGTCTCCATGATGTAGAACACCGCAGTGGGCCCAGACCCTGAGCTTATTTTGCCATTCCCTGCACAATTTTAATGATCATCGAGCCTCAGGGGTTGATGACCAGGCACTCGGAAGGATTCTCCATGCCTGCGCTGGTGGCTTCGAGCGCGCCTGTGCGAAGCTCAAATCACCGTCGATTCGAATCGAAACTCAGCAATCGACGGGGCACAAATTCCCCTCGCGCGGGTCCTCTCCTGGATGACGGGGAGGGGTGTGACATGGACACACACTCTTGGCGTGTGGTACTGACCTTATTCCTGGCCTTCCTTCTCCGCCGGCAGCACTTCCACTACTTCCGCCAGCGCGGATCCATCCGCATGATGGAGCGTATTGCAGCGGCCATACAGGATCTGGCCTTCCCAGCCGCCGAGCAGCGTGGCCAGGCGGTGATCAATCTCAATCCGGAAAAAGCCACATGGCCGGCTCGTGTGGACGATGCCTCGCTGTGTGATGATGCCGCCGAGAGGAATGTGACCCTCGAGGATGAGGTGCCGTGCCCCTTCATCGAAGGCGTCGAGATGAATGCCAATCGCGCCGAACTCCACAGGTACGCCGTCGCTCTTGCGTTTCAGCACGGAGGCCCGCACGAGGTAGTTTCCGATGCGTGACTTCGCGTGTACATCCAGCGTGATTTCCGTGTGATGGTAGTCGCGCAGACGGCCCGTCATGTCACTCTGGTGCACCAGCAGATGGTGGGCAGGCTCGGGCAGCGCCTCCGCCTCCAGGAAGGTCACACGCGGGCTTTCGCTGCCCAGCCCGTAGAAGAACCGGAGCGGAGCCAGAATGTCCGACGCAGACGTGGCTGGAGGATTCATTACGGCGGGCATGGCGGCTTCCGAGGTGCGGGTTGGGGGTTCCGGCTGGGACATCAGTTCGGGCGGCATTCCATCACAGGATCTCACATGGCATTATCTCGCATTACATCACACCGCATCATCAGGTGTACCTCGCATGGCGATGGTGCGGCAGGAAGAATTCATGCAGCAGGCGGTCCACCTGCAGCAGGCCATCGCGCGTGAGCGTGATGGAGTCCTCGCCCAGAGTCGCGAAGCCTTCCTCCACCATCCAGTTGAGCTGCGGGGCGAAGCGGGTCAGCACGTCCTCGCCGAACTTCGCCTTGTAATAGCTCGGGCGGGAATGGCCCAGCTTCAGCTTCAGGATGAACTCGCGGATGAAGCGCTCCTCGGGGCTCGTGGCATACGCGCGGAAGAGGGCGCTGCCGCCCTTCTCGATGGTGTCCACATAGGGGAGGATGTCCGCCTGGTTCTGCAGATGGATGCCGCCCAGGTGGCCGAAGGAGGCCACGCCCAAGGGCAGCAGATCCGCGCCGTTCCAGAGCTCATCGCGGTACACGAATTTGATCTTGTCCGGATTCTTCACCACGGTGTACGCGCTGGTGACGGTGTACCCGGACTTCACGAACTCATCGAAAGCGTAGGAGACCCACTCGCGCTTCGTCTCCCAGTCCGCCACGGGCGCCGTCACCTTGCCCTCCTCCTGCATCGCCTTGTAGATGCCCGTGTTGTAGGGCACCTCCATCTGGTAGATCG
>JAEYUU010000001.1 GCA_023429545.1 Verrucomicrobiota bacterium | reverse complement strand
GCTATGGTCCGATTGGGAAGACACCTTTGCCGGACCGGTAGAATGGGACGTGGCCTCCATCATCTGGAATGCGAAACTCCTCGAGGAGGACCACGATACCGTGAACCGCATTGTAGGTGCCTATCGCGAAGCCGGTGGGCACATCAATGAGGCTGTGCTTCAGCAAAGTCTCATCGCCCGCGCCGCCGTGATGACAGCATGGTATCCCGTGCTCTATCCCAACCCCAACGCGGAACGGCAGAGCAAGCTGCAGCGACGCATTGACTGGCTGGAGAAGGTGCGGTAGGCGACAGTCATCAGCACCGCCACAGCAACGTGGCGTCACCCCAGCTTCGGCCGGAGCGTCTGCTGTTGTTGGATCTTGTTGTTCTGTTCCGGGGGCGTCCAGGAATCGCCGTCCTTGGTCCAGCCAATGGCAGTGCCGACCTTGGTGGCCTGTTGCTGTTGTTGCTTCTGATCCGTGCCGTCGATCACGTTGTCGCGATTGAGATCCTTCTCATGGCGATCCGCAGTGTCGATGACCCCATCACGATCCAGGTCACGGCTGCGGTCATCCAGAGCATCCACGATGCCGTTGTGATCCAAATCACGGCTCAAGTCGGGCTTGGGCTGCTGGGGCGGAGGGGTGGTGGGCTTCGAGGTGCTGGCCATGTCAGTAGGAGTGAAAGGGGTTCTGAGGAGGGATTCGGCAGACCGTCTGCGAAGTTACGCTCCTTCCGGATTTCTGCGCTTACTTTTTCTCCACCGCCGGCGACAGGCCCGGCACCAGCTTCGGGTCATACTTCGCTCCCGCTGAAACTTGTACCACCGTCATGCGCACCTTGGTGGGAAAGAATTTTTCATGGTCCGCGCGCTTGTGCGCATGACCTTTGCCACCGCTATTGTCCTTGATGACGAGGTGCATCTCCTTGATACCCTCACTCCAGATGATGTCCCCATTCTGCCAGAATTTGGTCATCGGGATGTCCTTCTCAAACACACCGGCCTCCTTGTACACGTCCGTGTTGAAGCAGCCGTAGCCGTGGTTCTGCCCCTTGTTCGGGATGTAGCAGACGCTCCAGGTGGTGGCCTCGCCGCCGGCGGGTTTGTCGAGAACTTCAAGGCGCACGTGGGCGGTGCCATTGCGGTAGTCCACCGGCGCGGTCCAGTCCTTGGGACGCTCGGCATTCATCATGGGCCCGCGCACATAGTAGTGCGAGGGGCTGGGCTTGGCATTGTCCGCATCCGCCTTGGTGAAGGTGAACGTGACATCGAAGAGCACGAATTGCTCGGCGCGGCAGATGGAGGCGCAGGCGACGAAGAGAAGGAACAAGGACGCGAGAGCCGGGAGGAGTGGATGTCTTTTTTGCATGGTATTGAGGTCCGGTGACAAGAACTGCCTAGGGGCAAAACGGGTCGTGCGCTAGGGCGCGGCCAGGCGTTGCGCCACTTTTTCAGCCAGTGTGGGGTTGTCCTTCAGCTTGCGCTGAAGCTGCCTGCGCAGCGTGTCCAGGCGCCCCCTTTCTCCTGCTTTCTTGAGATCTTCCGCGTGGTTCGCCAGGTCGTTGAGCTGTGGAGTGAGTCCGGTTTCCTGCATGGTCGCGGATGCCTTCGCAGGGATGGACTCGGCATAGCCTCCGAAGATATTTTCCATCTGGAGCTTCCACGCCTCCTTGCCGCTCTCGGAGAAGGCGAACCAAACGGTCATGCCATCTGGAGCGATGACTTCAAACACCCTGCGATTGGCGATCACGGGCACCACCTTGTCCACTTTCCATGACTCGCCGTTCACCACGCCGATTTCAAGTTCCCTGCCATTCCAGCGCATGCGTATTGGCCTTAGCTTGCGTTCATCCTGTACGGAATCCCAGGTGACTCCCTCAATGTCCTTGGGGAAACTGCCCACCCGCCTGCCGGGGTTGCCTGCAACTTTGAAGACCATTTCCCCTTGGACCGTGGTCGGGGTGACATACTTGAGGTCGTCGCTGAAGAAATACCATCCGGTATTGGCTCCTCTGAAATTCAGCCGCAGCACACCGGCATCAACAAAGGCGTGCTCAAAGGGACTGCCCTGGCGGCCTCCCGTTTTGATTTCGCACACATTCTTCCCGTCGTACTTGAGATGCCTCAGCCCAAAAGTGCCGCGCAGGTTCCAGGTGATGTTCTCAATGCTCTTCGCAAACTTCGTGACTTCCGGATTGACGTCCTGCGCCACAGACAAAGCGCAAAGGGCGTGAATGGCGATGAAATTACAGGCGAAATGTCGCAGCATATCACCCACCGTATCGAATCAACGCGGACTCTGCAACGTGATCTGCAAAGCTGAAGCTGGTCAGCGTGCGGAGCAAGGCCGCCTATTGTCCGGCGAGCGATCCCGCCTGCACTGCCACCGTCTCATCGTAGTCGAGCAGGGCGGCTTTGTGCTTCGCTGTATCCGCGCCATACTGCTGTACGAGCGAGACGGCATACTCGTAGGAGGATTCAAACTTCCCACTGCCATCCGCATCCAGCCACACGGGATTGGTGGAACCGATGACGCGTGGCACGAACTTCTTGCTGGTGGGCTGGTAGGGGCGCGGAATGTCCCAGTACGGAGCGGTGACGCCTGGACCGGTGGCGATGACCACGAGATGCGCATCGTGTTTTGGCCTGGGGATGTCCCATGTCACCGTGGCCTTCTCACCGGGTTTGCCTTCATCCGTGATCTTCTGTTCGCGGATGAGTATGCCATTGGAATAAAGCGCCACGTGATCCGCCTTCACCCATGAGGGGCCATGGACGGATGCCGTGACTTTGATGGTCGCACCCAGGCCGGTGGCGAGGTCGCCCACGGTGTACTTTTCATCCACGCGCACCTGCGCAAGCAGTCCCATGCTCACCAGCAGGCGGCCCTGCTGATAACTCTGCCACACCTTATCCAGTTCGATCTTTGCCGGGTCTGCATCCGGCACGGCGACATACGTCCTCCCCTGCCCCAGGATGAAGCGGGTCACATCGTGACTGTCGCTGGAGCCCACGGCAGAGATGCGATGGCCACGGTTCAGGAGCGCGAACCAGTCACGGTACAGCAGGTGAATATCCGACTGCATGGCAGCGGAGGTGATGACCTCCATGGCATCCACCCCACGCAATGCCTCCGCCTGCCGGTGCTTCCCGGTTTCCGGTGAGAACTGCAGGCCGCCCAGTGGCACAAAGCCGCTGTGGATGTCACGCGGATGATTCAGCGTGATCACCTTCACGCCCGGCGTGGCACGGATGGCAGGGACCAGCACCGACCAGTCATCCTTGGTGTGATCCACCACCGGCGCATTCGGCGCGATGGGGAAGGCATTGAAGTGGCCGTGCTTCGTGGTGACTTCATTGCCAATGACCGAAGTGAAACGATCGCTCACGCCCATGCTCGAAGCTGCTGCGGTGTAGTCCGCGTGATGATTGTGATCCGTGGCGATGGCAAGCTCGATGCCCTCACCGGCGATGGTCAGCATGCGCTCTTCAATCGTGGCGTCACCATGCTTGCTGTGCGTGAGGGTGTGGATGTGGCTGTCCGCCGCGATCCATCCCTCGGTGGGCACTTCACGGGTGAGCTGAAGATTCACCTCCGGATTCTCGCCGGCCTTCACACTCAGCTTCGTCTCCGCCACGCTCCACTCAAAACCGCGGCCTGCATAGAGCACATACTCCCCCGGCGGCAATGAGAGCTGTGCCTTGCCTTTCTGCGTATAGACCACACCGGTACGCACCGCAGTCTCGGCAGCGGGTCCGGCGAGCAGTGGTTGCAGGGTGCCATCGATACGTGTGAGCGTGAGGCGGCAGGGCAGTGGCTTGCCGGTGCCTGCTTCGGTCACGTTTACGCCAATGCTCGCGCCGCTGTACGTTTCCCGGCGTGTTTTCGCAATGAGGCGCACGGGACCCACTTCGATATCGTCGAGGTTCATTGGTGGCGTGATCTCAAGAATATTCTCGCCATCCTTGAGCGCACCCGGCTGGAGGGAAAACACGGCGTCCTGCGCGGGCTCCGACGTGACGAGCGCGCCCAGCCTTTTCCCATTGAGCAGCACCGGCCAGGTGAGCTTCACATCCTTCTGCCAGATGGAGAGGGTCTGCTCCCTGGCATTCGCCCGTGCCTCAAAACGCAGTTCCAGCTTCTCCGCATCCACCGGCCGGTCCTTGTAACTCTCCCACTCGTGCTGGCCAGCCTTGCCGAGATGGAGTGTTTTCGTTTCCAGTGTGTGCACATCCACCGGCAGTTCCGCGGCAAAGAACCATGCGGTTGCCATGACGCCGAGGGCGGCCAGGAGGCGAGTGAGAAGTGGCGCGGTTTTCAAAGGAGGATGGCGCGGACAAACCGCTCTCTGCAAACACTCCGGGCAGCGCAAACCTTTCATGGCAGATGGCGCATCGGCGTCAGGATAATGGTTCATCATCGTCGTGCCGGCAACACCACGAGACGTCTCTTCAATCTCTCCACAGTGGCGACACTATGCATCCTTGTACTTCCTCGCGGAGGAGATCACCACCAACACAACCACCGTCCATGAGAGCCAGTCATCATGCGACCACCGGTAGTCCACTGCGAGAAGTCCCGCAAGGAGGCCCAGGGAAAACCAACGCAATCCCACCATGAATGGATGCGAGTACTGCACCAGCCGCCTGCCGGTGATCGACACCACGGGAAGCAGCGCCTGGAACACCAGCAGTACGATGAGCAGGAGAATCATTTCAGAGAAACCTCGCCCTCAGATGCTTCAGATACGGCGCGGTGCTGGTGCTCTTCCCGGTGGCGTGCTCCATGAGCTGTGCCGGGGAGAGCGTGGAGCCCGGAGCGTGCACGTTCTCGCGAAGCCAGCCAAGCAGCGGGGCGTATTCAGCCTTGTCCGCGGCCTTTCGGATCGCGCCCTTCTTCATCGCCGCGCTGAAGAGCTGCGCGGCATTGAGATTGCCCAGGGTATAGGTGGGGAAATAACCGAAGCCACCCATGGACCAGTGGATGTCCTGCAGGCAGCCACGCGCCGCATCCGGAGGCGTGCGGCCAAAGGATTTCTCGAACTCGGCGTTCCACGCGTCCGGCACCTCGGACACCTTCAGCGTTCCGCTGAAGAGCTTCCGCTCCAGCGCGAAGCGCAGCATGATGTGCAGATCATAGGTGGCCTCATCCGCCTCCACGCGGATGAAGGAGAACTCCGCACGATTCACGCCCAGGAGGAATTGCTCCAGCTTCAGCTTCTTCAGATGCGGGAAGAGCGACTTGGCGCGCGGGTACCACTTCTCCAAGAAGCTGCGCGAGCGCCCCACGTGATTCTCCCAAAGACGCGACTGGGATTCGTGAATGCCGAGGGAGACCGCAGTGCCGGAGGGCAGGCCCCATTCCTTCTCCGCCAGGCCCTGCTCATACATGCCGTGGCCCGCCTCATGCAGCACACCGAAGAGTGAAGAGAGGAAATCGCGCTTATCATAGCGCGTGGTGAGACGCACATCCCCGGGGCCGAAGCCCGAGCAGAAGGGGTGCGCCGTGGTATCGATGCGGCCCGCCTGGAAATCGAAGCCCACCGACTCCGCCACCTCGCGGTTCAGCGTCTGCTGTTTCTCGATGGGACAATTGCCGAGCATGGCCTTCTCCGGGGGAGCCTCCGCCTTGGACCTCGCCACGGCCTCCTGCGCGATCTTCGCCACATGGGGACGCAGCGCGGTGAAGAGCGCGAAGACCTCCTCCGCGGTGATGCCGCGTTCATGCTGCTCCAGCAGGGCGTCGTACGGCTCATTCTTGCCGCCCCAGCGCTCCGCGATTTCCTGCGCGAGGCCCACCAGCTTCTCCAGGTGTGGGGCGAACCCCGCGAAATTCGATTCCGCGCGCGCCTTCGCCCATGCCGCCTGACCCAGGGAGATGGCCTTGCTGTTCTCCTCCACGAGTTTTTTCGTCAGCCTCGTGGCGCGCTCAAACTCCCGCCGCAACAGGGTGACATTGGACCTCGCGATGGAGGTCTTCGCCGCGCCCTTCACCTGTTTCTCCGCCTGCTCCAGCAGTTTGCCAAAGCGTTTCGAGGTGAGTCTCTCATGCGCTTCCCCGCTGAGATGCGCGAGGATGCGGGAGCGGTGCTCGACCCCCTTCTCCGGCATGTAGGTCTCCTGGTCCCAGCTCAGCACCGCGGAGGCACCGTGGAGCAAACTGATATCACGCGCGGCCTTGCAGAGCTGATCGTAGGAGGAAGGTGTCAGGGGCATGCCGGACGGTGCTGCGTCCCACGCGTGGATGCAAGTGGCGCGTGTTCAACGTGGAAGAGTTCTCTCCCTCTGGAAGCCTTCTTCATCGGAGCCTCGTGCGCATTCATAACCTTCGAATGTCATCCACGGACACGTCGGTGGGAATCTCTCCTGGGTACTGGCCTCGCTCATCCCTCACCCGCCTTCTGCCCGCTCCCTCCCCGGGGTTTCCACTTTTCCCACCAGCCGGGCGTTGCAGTTCGAGGCGCACATCATTCCATCGCGTGCAGAAGCCGTGGATGGTGCCCGCCTGGGAGCAATGCCTTGCGAAGGGGTCCTCTTTCGCGCGACGCAGCGCCTTGTCCCAGGTGGTGAGGAAGTCCTCCACGCTCGCGTCTTGATTGCTCTCAAGGAAGCGCTTCAGCGCACTGCCATCCTTGCCACCCTGGAAGCTGTACCGCATCCCCAGCGCTTCCAGGTAGGTGGCGCCACAGCCATCCGTGATGGCATGGAAGCGTGCATCCGTCTGCGGCCTTCCTTCATATCCCGAAACAGAAAGATCAGAACTCAAACCTTCTCCCCCCTCGAACTCCGCAGGAGGAGAGGAAGGATCTTCCATTTCATTTCTTTCCTTTTCATTCCCTTCCTCTTCCCTTCCTGTTCCATTCCCTTTGGTTTCAGCTTTGGTTTTGCCAGTGTGATCGCTGCGGACCGGCGCCGCGCTCTTCCTGGGCCGTCCGCCTTTGCGGCCATTCTCCCTCACGGCCTGCTGCTTGGCCTCCGAGGTCGAACTGCCGCCGTTGCGCCCAGCAGCGCGTTTGGCCTGCCAGTGCTGCTCCTGCTCCAGGGGATAGTCCGCCACCACAAGGTCGTCTCCATCCCATGACCACAGCCCGCAGTCACTCGCGAGGTCCTGCATCATCACGCCGCACATCTGCAGCGTCTGCCGGTCCGTCCATCGCCGGCACCCGGGAATGCGGCCTCCATTTTCCTGCTCAATGCAGTACGAGGTGATGCTCAGCCAGGCTCCCCGTTGCGCAAGTTCCGCCGCCACAAATGCGGGACTCCGGAGAGAAGAAACACGAATGTTCAAGTACTGCATCAGCCACCCCTTTGGTCTTTCCACTACCACTTCCACGGCGCCCAGCGCACCTTCCCTGATGCGAGGCGATGATGTCACGAACGACGGGTAAAACATACCCCAGCCGGGGACTTTCGCAAATGGAGAAATACACCGTGGTGTAACACACCATGATACAAAGGCGCCGCCCATCCTCCCGTGATTCGGCATCGTCGTAACGGCTTGATCCCGAGGTGAATTGCTCCTGCATCCGGCTCAAATCGATGCTGCACCCTGGCATCAGCGGGAGTTCCGCGGTATGAAGCGGCGGTGACTCCCTCAGCATCCCCGCCTGCCCCCACGCCCCCACCGGTGCCGTGGTGGCGGCGGATGCTCTTCTGGCTGGCCTGCACGGCGGGCTTCCTGTGCCGCCTGGTTCTCATCCTCTGGGCCGCGCTGGCGGTGCACTACTCCAATCTCCCCTGGCCGTGGCTGCGCACGGTGCTGGCCCTGGTGATTGCCGGCATCGGCATCTGGGCGCTGTGGATCGCAATGTACCGGCGCGCCTTCTGGGTGGAGGCGGCGGTGGTCGTGGCCGTGATGATCTGGTGGTCCCTCATTCCCGCGCGCAATGACCGCGACTGGCGGCCGGAAGTCAGCGTTCTGCCACGCGCCATCGTCGACGGTGACAAGGTGAGAATCCTCGGCGTGCGAAACTTCGACTACCGCTCGCGCACGGATTTCACCGTGCGGCATGAAACTCGTGAAGTGGACCTCGCGCACCTCACGGG
>JAEYUU010000723.1 GCA_023429545.1 Verrucomicrobiota bacterium | reverse complement strand
GGTAAAACGTAGCCGAACCCGGTTTATTAGCAATGGATGGCAACCCTCCCGATCCATCACCGCCGACGATGGCGCCCGGGCAGGAAAAAGCACGCGCCGGTGAGGGAGCGTGCTCTTGGGGTTGTTTTTCACCGGCGCGCGGAAGCGGCGCTTCGGGGAAACCGATTACAGGGCATCCACGCCGTGCTCGCCAGTGCGGATACGCAGGACGTCCTCCACGTTGTAGATGGCGATCTTGCCGTCGCCCACCTTGCCGGTGTTCGCGCCCTGAAGGATGGCCTTCACGGCGGCATCTACGACGTCTGCGGAGACGAGGACCTCGACCTTCACCTTGGGGAGGAAGTTCACGGTGTACTCGCTGCCGCGGTAGATTTCCGTGTGACCGCGCTGGCGGCCAAAGCCCTTCACTTCGGTGACGGTCATGCCGTTGACGCCGACGGCGCGGAGCGCTTCCTGAACGTCGTCGAGCTTGTGGGGCTTGATGATGGCTTCAATCTTTTTCATGGCTGGGTTGCTTTCTAGGTTTGCAGTTTGTTTTTGAAGTTCTCCGGTAGTGAGCCGGTAGTTGGGTTGACGGGATATGTAATGGCAATTGCCATGCCAACGTGTTTGGGCGAGTTGTAAGTAATTGATTACGAGTTTATTGTGGTATTCATCGCATTTGTCCATGCGCTGGGAATGCCGTGAAATTGGTGAGCCGCTGACCGGAGGGTGGTAAGCCGCTTACCACTTGCGCCACAAAAAATGATTGGGGAGGATGTGACTTGCGGCTTCCCTGCGGCATCAGGCATGCTGGCAGTTCATTCCCGCACCTCCTCCTTCATGAAACGCCCCTCCCGTGTTCTCGTCGTCGATGCCTCGGCGGAGGATGCAGCACGTACCGCGGAGGTGCTACGCGAGGGTGGGTATGAAGTGAGTATCGCCTCAAATGGCACCGAGGGCATCGAGGCCGCGCTGGGAGAAGAGGTGGATGCCATGGTGACCGAATACCGCCTTCCCGGTGCTGGTGGTCTCCAGGTCATCTCCACGGTGCATGTGAAGAAGCCCCGCCTGCCGCTGATTCTTCTCACGGGTTCACGCGATGGTGAGGTGGCTATTCATGCGGTGAAAAGCGGCGCATATGACATCCTGCCGAAGCCGGTGGACGGCGCGGAGCTGCGCAGCGTGCTGGAAGAAGCCATCGCCGCCGCGCGACAGATGTCCAAGCCGGTGGAAATCGGTCGCGTGTATGAAGAGCAGGACACGTTGATCGGAAAAAGCCGTGCCATGGGACGCGTGTACCGTGAGCTGGCGAAGATCGCCGCCACCCCGGTCACGGTGCTCATCCGCGGCGAGACCGGCACGGGGAAGGAACTGATTGCCCGCGCGCTCTACCAGCATGGTCACCGCGCACACAAGCCCTTCATCGCGGTGAACTGCGCCGCGATTCCGGAGCATCTGCTGGAGAGCGAGCTCTTCGGCCATGAGAAGGGTTCCTTCACCGGGGCGGTGAGCACGCGCATCGGACGCTTCGAGCAGGCGCACAATGCCACGCTCTTCCTGGATGAAATCGGCGACATGGATCTGCACCTGCAGGCGAAGATGCTCCGTGTGCTTCAGGAGAAGCGCATCCAGAGGGTGGGCGGGCGTGAGGACATTCCAGTTGATGTGCGCTTCATCGCCGCCACGCATCGGAATCTGGAGGAGATGATCAACAAGGGTGAGTTCCGCGAGGACCTCTACTACCGGCTGAATGTCGCCACCATCCAGCTCCCACCGTTGCGCGAGAGGCCGGAGGACATCCCCCTGCTGGTGGATTATTTCCTCGCCAAGTACGCGGAAGATTTCGGGCTGGAGAAGGCTTCCATCGCACCCGAGGCCGTGCGCCTCATGCAGCAGCAGCCCTGGCCTGGCAATGTGCGCCAGGTGCAGAATATCCTGCGCAAGGCCCTGCTGAAGCGGCGCAACTACACCATCACCGAGGATGATGTCCGTGAGCTGATTGCCGAGTCCGCCATGGTTCGTTCGCGGCAGGAGCAACACACATTGGCGGATGCCGCAGGCCAGGTGCTGCGCCGGGCCATGGATGGCGAGATTCCCGGCGCTTATGCCGAGATGCAGCGCATGATGGAGCGTGAGCTCATCGGCGCCGCCATGGAACTCTCTGAAGGAAACAAGGCCAAGGCAGCGAGGTGGCTGGGCATCTCACGGCTCACGCTGCGGGAAAAGCTGCAACAGCATGGAATGAATGGGAAGTAATCAGCAGACCTGAGTGCATTCCTTGGGCCAGAATTACAAGCCGCCTGTTTTTTATCGTTTCAAGCTCCGCGGGAGGCTCCGAACAGGAATGTTTGTGTGTTCAGGCACGATGGGGAAAGGGAGAGCCAGAGAACAAGGAGGGAAGATGGGTTTCCTTCAAAGACCTGGGTTCAGGTCATGGCACAAGTGGCATCAATCGCCGCGCGAAGCGCTTTCACCATCTGACGCATCTCTTCCACAGTGGCGCACAGGGGCGGCATGAGGACAAGGGTGTTCATCACGGGGCGGGTGAGTAGCGCGTGCTTGCGTGCGGCAAGACAAACCTTGGCACCCATGCGTTCTGCGGCGAGGTACTCCTCGCGTGGCGCTTTACTCTTTCCAATCTCGACGCCGGCGATGAGGCCACATTGACGGATGTCAATCACGTGCGGGTGATCGCGAAGGGTTTCCAGCAGAGAAGTGAACATGGCGACCTTGTCAGGCAGTTGCTCCAGCACACGCTCATTCCGGAACACGGCCAGGCTCGCCAGTGCCGCTGCGCAACCAAGCTGGCTGCCTGCGTAACTGTGGCCATAGAAGAAGGTGCGGCCCTCGCTCGCATCGCCAAGGAAACCATCGAACACACGTTGAGTGGTGAGCGTGGCCGCGAGTGGCAGGTAGCCCCCGGTGAGACCCTTGGCGAGGCAGAGGAAGTCCGGCACCACGTCCTCGTGTTCGCAGGCAAACATCCTGCCGCTGCGTCCAAAGCCGGTCATGACTTCATCGAGAATGAGGAAGACATCGTGCGCGCGGCACCACGTCTCAATCTGCTTCAGCATGCCCTGTGGCCAGAGCCGCATGCCTGCCGCGCCCTGGATGAGAGGCTCGATGATAATGGCGGCGACAGTCCCAACGTCATCCAACTCCTTGAGTTGCTCCGCAGATCCGATGCGCTGCACCGCATAGCCGAATTGATTGCCGCTTCCCTTGAAGAGCGGAATACCGCCCAGGCTGGCCGCGCCGAGGGTGTCGCCATGGTAGGCCGCATCAAAGGAGATGATGCGCGTGCGTTGCGGCGCGCCGTTCTGCTGCCAGTACTGCAAAGCCATGCGCACGGCGGACTCGATGGCGGTGGATCCGTTGTCTGTGAAGAAGACCTTGTTCAGCCGACCCGAAGGGATGAGTTGGGTCAGCTCCGCTGCCAGTTGTGCTGCGGGTGGATTGGCAAATCCAAGAAACGAGGTATGCGCCACACGGTCGAGTTGCGCTTTAATCGCCGCGTGGATGCGCGGGTGGCGATGCCCGTGGATGTTTGTCCAGATGGAGGAGTTGCCATCGAGGTAGCGCTTGCCGTGTTGATCTGTGAGCCAGCACCCTTCGCCCTCCACCAGCACAAGCGGATCGTGATCCGGCTCGCACCAGTCCTGCATCGGAGTGAAGGGATGCCAGACATGGAGCTTATCGAGATGTCCAAAATCGAGATGCATGGAGAGAGATGAGGTCTTATTAACGGCGCGAATGTTGATAGACCATGTAGGTCAACCCGACGAGACCGGTCAATGTGGCGGGGATGAACAGGGTGTTGTAGTCCAGATGATGGAAGAAGAATGCGCCAGCCACACCGCCTGACAGGAAAGCCGTGATGATCAGCCATGCGATTCGTATGCGCCTGCTTTCGACAGGGAGGCCCCTCAGCAGGTGTCCCAGGGAAATCCCCAAATCGGTGAACATACCCGAAAGGTGCGTGGTACGAATGACCGAGCCGCTGTACGTGGTGGCCATCGCATTTTGCAGTCCACACGCGCCCGCTGCGAGGTACATTCCTGAAGTATGATGGGCCTTCAAGAGGGCGGCGGCGATGCATAGCAAAACGGATTCCAGAATCAGGACGACTCCGTATCTTCGACCGAGCTTCAGGGCGCTCTCCTGAATGATGAACCCGCTCACCGTGGAGCCGGCAAGAAATGAGGCAATCACCAGCACCAGTTCCACCGCATCTCTTCCCCGTTCTCCGGCGATGGCGGCGCCGAGCATGGAAACCGTGCCGGTGAGGTGGGTCACGGCCTGATGCTCAAAACTCAGGAAACCCACCACATTCACCATCCCACCCACAAACGCCAGGGCCCACGCCCCGATGCCCACCCACTTCGGCAGCTTGGAAATCATTGCCTCCTTACTTAGCGAGCGCAGCCGTCCGGGCAAACGGGTTTGCGGTCCTGCCTGTCAAGGCTCATTCCTTGGAATCTACAGCAAGGCCTGCACATGAGCCGCCACGCCCTTGCCCAGTCCATCGAGATTGTACCCACCTTCCAGCATCGAGACGAGACGGCCTTCGCACTCCTCCTCGGCGAACTTCCGAAGCGTCCGGGTGAGTGAGGCGAACTGGTCATCGGTCAGTGTGAAGCGGCCCAGCGGATCGTCGATACGCGAGTCAAATCCGGCGGAGATCATGATGAGATCCGGCTTGAACTTTGCGGCCGCTTCGAAGAGCGGACCTTCGATGGCTCCCCCAATCTCTTTCATCCCGGAGTTGGCGGGGAAGGGGGCGTTCATGGTGGTGCCTCTTCCTTTTCCACTGCCGGTCTCCTCCGCCCATCCAGTGAAGGGGTACCA
>JAEYUU010000714.1 GCA_023429545.1 Verrucomicrobiota bacterium | reverse complement strand
GAGATACAGTGATTCGTCCGGGGGATTGGACAAATCATTGTCACCTTTAGCCAAGCTGTCCTTTCAGGTCAGCCAGGATGCGTGGGACTGCGACAAACGGATCTTCCTTGTCCTCGTATTCAAGGGTGAACCAGCCTTGATAGTTCGCGTCCTTGAGAATCTTCAGCACGCGAGGCACATCGCTGGGCTGGCCTTCCTTCGCGCCCTTGGGAGTGACCTTCATCTTGAGCTGCACATTCACCGCGTAGGGGGCGATCTTTGCCAGGTCGCCATAGGGGTCTTCTGTGTGGAAATTGCCGCTGTCGAAGTTGATGCCAGCCCATGGACTTTTCGCAGCCTTCACCAGGCGGATGAGTGGCTCGGGCTCGGCGACGATGCCACCGTGGTTCTCCAACCCAAGGAAGACGCCCTTCTTATCAGCGAAAGCCAGGCACTCTTCATAGCACTCGAGACAGTTCTTTTCCGCTTCCTCGGGTGTGCTGCCTTTGGGCACGGTACCGGCGAACACACGGATGTGCGGTGCGCCCATGATGGTGGACTTCTCGATCCAGTCTTTCACGTAGGCGATTTCCTTGTCCCGGGCTTCGCCCTTGGGATGCGTGAAGCTGTTGCCCACAGCGGTGCCGGTGATGTTCACACCGCGCAGGTAAGCCTGGCGTTTCACCTCAAGGAGATACTTCGCATCGCAGTCTGGTGGGAAGAAATAGCTGGTGAGCTCCGCGCCGGGGCAGCCCTGGTCGGCGCAGTAGTCGATGAAGTCCGTGATCTCCCATGCCGGCGCCCCCGCCTTGAGCTTGGTGTTCTCCTTGCCCCTCATCCATTTCATGTTGTCGCGGAAGGAGTAGGCGGCGAGGCCCAGCATCATGCGCGACTTGCCCTTGCGGTTGATGGGTTCCAGCGCGGGCAGGGCCGTGGCCCCGAGAGCGGCGGCGGCAGAGGAAAGGAAATGGCGGCGGTTCATGGATGCAAAGAGGAGAACACAGGGAACGCCCCTCCCGCAAGTGCGCTTTCAGCCACTTGCGGCCCGTCCCACAACACGGCGCGATAGGCTTCCTGCATGCGCTCCAGCGAAAAATGCTCCGTCATGTGGCTCCGGGCCGCTCTTCCCATGGCCACGCGCAGGCCGGCATCCCTGCATATTTGAACAAGAGCGGCGGCAAAGGCACTCGCATCCCGGGCAGGGACCAGGCGTCCGGTGACGCCATCCAGGACTTGTTCTGAGGCGCCACCCACATCCGTGGCGACGACAGGCAGCCCAGAAGCCATCGCCTCCAGGGAAACATTCGGGCAGCCTGCGGGCTCGGAAATCATGGCGAACACGTCCAGCGAAGCGTGGAACTCATGCAGCGCCGGTCCCCGCAACTCTCCCAGCCAGCGCACGGGCAGTTCCCTTGCGGATGCCTTGAGCGCCGCCGCGTAGTCTTCGCTGCCTGTTTCGGCTTCGCCCGCGACGAGGAGTTCGCAAGCCGGCAGATCCGGCAGCGCCAGACGAAACGCCTCCAGAAGGTCTTCGAGGCACTTCTGTGGGCTGAGGCGGGCAGCGGTCCCAATCCGGAGTGGAATGGAATCGTCGCGCCTTCGTACTGGCAGGTCGGGCAGGGCCACGCCGTTGGGAATGACCCGCACCTTTGTGCCCAGCACGCTGATGGCGTGGCCGGCCTCGGCGGTGTACTTCACCACGACTCTGGACAAGCGAGTGCCATACTGGACGGCACTGCGATAGGGCAGGGCGGGGTGAGGATTCCCAAAATATCGCTCCAGCGAGGTGTAGTACATCTCCCCGGGACTCACATCGAAGACTGGCGCGCCCCATACCGCATCCGCAAGCAGCACCTTGCAGACCGGGATGGCATTCCAGAAGCACACGCTTCTCGGGGGGTGCGCATCCATCTCCGCGAGGATGAGGGCCACGGTTTCCATGGTGTCCACCTTGCCCACGGGAGGCGGCACGAATACGGGCACGGCTGCCTTGAGCAGTTCCAGCCTGCCCGGAGTGGGGTGCTCCGGATGCTCCTGCAGCAGAGCCACACGCACCGAGATGCCTTGTAAAAGGAAGGTCTTGGCCAGTCGCTTGAGCGAGGATTGCGCACCGCCGGTGGAGAGGTTGTTGGTGACAAACCACAAGGTATTGCCTTGGGCTTGCCGCGTAGCGGCCCGATGCAACAGAGCGGCAGTCCGCCTGGTCATCCCGGTAGCGGAGAAATCAGGCTCCACCTCTGCGCGACCTTCCTTCTTGGAGACGAATGCTTCGACTACCGCATGCGCGAACTCCCTGGCGGTTGCCTCCAAGGGCAGCAGCATCACGGCAGGGTTGCGCCACGCGAGTTCGGCGGTGCCACCTGCATCCGTGGTCACCAGAGGCAGTCCTGCAGCCAAACCTTCCAGATGCGCGAGGCTCAGTCCCTCGTAAGCGCTGCACGATACCATGACTTCGCCTTCTTCCAGCACCTCTTCCACCGGGCTGTTCCCTTGAGTAAAGCTGATGTCATCGGATACACCAAGGCTCTCCGCCTCGTTGTTCATGTGTTCCATGCACTCCCGTGCCTGTGGACTTCGAGGAGAGGCCTCACCCGCGAGGATGAGCCTGGCGGCGACTTGCAGGCCTCTTTGCGCCAGCTCCTCCTGCGTGGCTTTCAGGATGCCCGGCAGGAGATGAAGGCGCTTCTGGTGGCGGGGATTGGCCACGCACACCAAGGTCAGCACTGCGGGAGCGTCAGCGCCCTTTGCATGACACGAGTGAAATCTTCCCGTGTCGATGCCATTCCAGACGGCGCGGATGGGGATGTGAGGCAGCTCCTCCCTCAACTCCCGCTCCACCATCTGGGCGCATGCCAGCAGGAGCGCGCAGTCCTGCTTTTGCAAATTCGCAAGACCCTCCGGCCATGCCTGCCGGGCATTGTGGATGGTGAGCACCACCGGAAGGACCTTTGAAAAGAGCCTTGTGTCCCCGGCATCGACGAGATGTCCATGCAAGACGTCCGCGCCAAAGTTGAGGGCCACTTCTTTCATCGCGGCACCGCGTCGCTCACGACTCAGTCCCGAGAGATCCGACATCGCTGGCGGTCGTGGCAGTTCCTGACGCAGCGGAGAGCCGAGAACGACGAGACGAGAACTCACTCCGTAGCGCGGAAGCAGCCGATGCAATTCCCACGCGATGCGCTCCGCGCCGCCGTGCTGCAGGCTGGTGACGACCTCCACCGCTCGCAGATTATCATCGTACCCGCAGTCCAAGGAGTACCAGTGGATGAGACGATGCGACATGCCGCGCCAGCGTGAAGGAAGGAGCCTCAACCGCCGCGGTGGGGTGGGGCGTGGCATGCCCGCGAGCCCCGCAAGGCGCGCTGCCAGCAGCCCAGTGTCCACTGCGGACGCATCGTACCATTCGCAAACACAGGGAGGTAGATGTTCAGCGCGCGAGAATTCCCCACCGTGTATTTGGAAAAACTCCCGCCATGCCTCGTGATAGGCACCGCTGGTGGGGGAACCAAAAGCCACCAGAGGTTTCCCTGTGATGCTGGGAGGTGGAGCGATGAAGCGTTCCGCTTGTTTCAACCAGACGCCCGCTCGTATCAGAAGGATTTGGCCCTCGATGGAATCGGACGCATCGAGTTCGCGAACATCCGCAAACCCTGCCGCCTCCAGACTGCGGCGCGTGCGCTGGAGGAGCCACGGACGTCGTGGATCAGCAGCGAAAATCAGAGCACGCATGTCCGAGGGTGGCGATGGAGCACGTTCCAAATCTCAATACGCGGAGGGATAGCGGGGCGGTGAATTGTCATCGTCACGCCGATCGCTCGAGAGGGGGGAAGGGCTGCTGGAACCGGACGTGAACACATCATCCATCGGCACGCCGCCCGCGCTGACCACGCGTACGCTTTCGGGGCGGACACCTGTGTAGACGAACTGCCCCTCCGGACCGGGCTGGTAGTTCACCGTTCCCCGGGCTTCCATGCCACCCTTGGGACGGAAGACATACTCGATGGGTGAGTTTTGCAGCACATCCAGAAGCATCCAGAATCCGTCATCCGCAATGCGGATCTTTGGCATGCCACGCATGACGCTCGGTTTGCTTAGAGCGTCGGCCACAGACTTCGCAGTCGTTCCGCCTCCAGGTGCTGCAGTGACCCTCGCATTCCAGCCTGCCTTCTTGACGATCACATAGATCGCGCCGCCCAGCACCAGCAGGGGAAGACCGATGCAGCAGACGAATCCGACTGCGGCATCGAAGAACGTGCCCTGGGGCTTCGTGGCGGTTGCTTCGTGACCTTGTACAGAAACGGGCACCGCAGGGGGGGCAGGCTGCGAGCCTGTGGTGGAAGAGCGTGGCTGCGATCGCGGCAGCAGCGGAGCGTCTGATTCTGCTTGAGGAAAAGAGGTGCGTGCCGTCGCTGCGACAATACGAAAGCCGATGTCTGCGTTGCGGCTGCGTGCGTCTGCACGGAAGCGGGCGGCGCTCCGAGTATTCTTCGGATCTCGATTCCATGACCCGCCGCGCAGCACCCGCCGGGGTTTGTCCGAGAGATTCTGGTTGGTCTGCACCGGGTCGGTGATGGGGCCGCTTCCATAGGGGGCATACCAGTCCTGGCACCACTCCGCCACATTGCCGCCGATGTACAATCCCCAGCCATTGGGCTTGGTGGACGCTGCGGGATGGGTGGCATTGCCGGCATTGCCCTTGTGCCAGGCGACCTCATTGGCGACGGCCGGGTCATCGCTCTCTGAGTGCCATGCCGTGGTGGTGCCCGCGCGGCAGGCGTATTCCCACTGGGCCTCGGTAGGCAGGCTGATTTTTCGCCCCGATTTTTTGGCCAGCCATTTGCAGAACGCTTCCGCGTCCGGGTACGTGATGATGCACACCGGGTGCGTGCCATCCTGGGGAAAACCGGGACTGCGCCAGGTGTATTGTTTGGCCTGCACCAGCGCCTTGCCGTCCCAGCCGAATCCACCGCTGGGTCCGCTTTCCGCCTCCGTGCGGTATCCAGTCTCGGAGGCGAAGCGTTCCCACTGGGCCCGGGTGACCGCGGTTTTGCCCATGTACCAGTCGTTTGAGAAGTTCACGAAGCGCCGGGCCTCGTCACCGCCGCGTTCGGGCTCGGTATCAGGTGACCCCTGCATGAAGCCGCCCTTGGGGATGAGTACCAAGTCCATCTTCACATTCCCGCCCAGATCGAGGGCGAGGGTCGGCTCCGCGGCGGGGAGGCCAGAGGATACCAGTGCGGCGGCAAGCGTGCCCAGAAACAGGCGGGTGATGCTCATGGGCGCGATGCTAGCCTGCCCGGCCCTTCTGCCAAGCGAAGAAGTTGCGCGGCGGGCTTGCCAGAGACTGGGGCTTTTGGTCAGATGCGTGCATGCGAGCCCTCATCGCCCTGCTTCTCGTTGTCACTCTTGCCGGCTGCGCCACATCACCGCAGACCGCGGGACTGCGTGAGCGGGAGACCACCTACAAGCAGACGCTGGGCGTGCTGGGCAAGGGAGCGACCCGGGCGCAATTGCAGCGCGCCTTTCCCAAGATGCGCCAGGTCACCCCTCCGCATGGGCCGGGTGACGACTCCGCGCTGACAGGGGTGGAGCGGTTCCGCCTGGATCCGGATTTCGTGCTGGAGGTGAAGTTCATGTACGCCGCGCCGTACCGCATCGCCGCGGGCGCCACGCGACTGGGCGCCCAGGCGTCAGCGGACGAGGGACCGTCTGCCTGGGATGTTTTCAAGTTCGTGCGCGAGACGTCGCGTGGTGCTTTTTCAGAGTCGCCGCATGATGAGGTGCTTTCATCGCGTCTCATTCGTGCCTCATTGAGGTGAAGCTTCGTCATTTCTCATTTCACATCGTTCCTATGCATCCTGCGCCACTCCGCCGTTTCGTTTCCGTTGCCTTCGCCATGGCGTTCATGGCGGGTGCTTTGTCTGCCGCTCCTGAATCCATCGTGCTGTGGCCGGATGGTGCACCGGGCTCGAAGGGCACACGCCCGGAAGACACCCCTCGTGTGGAAGTGTATCTTCCCACCACGCAGTCCTGTGGAGCCGGCGTCGTGGTGTTGCCCGGTGGCGGTTACGGTGGACTTGCCGCGGACCATGAGGGCAAGCAGATCGCACAGTACTTCAACCGGCTGGGCGTGACGGCTTTTGTCTGCTTCTATCGCCTTGGCACGCAGGGCTATCATCATCCCATCGAGATGAATGATGCGAAACGCGCTGTGCGCTGGGCACGGGCCAACGCGGAGAAGTACAAGATCGACAAGAATCGCATTGGCCTCATTGGCTTCAGCGCGGGCGGGCACCTGGCCAGCACTGTGGGCACACTCTTTGACAACGGTGACCCGAATGCGAAGGATCCCATCGACAAGCTCAGCTCGCGACCGGACTTCCTGATGCTCTGCTACCCGGTGATTTCAATGTCGGACGAGTTCATGCACCGGGGCTCGCGCAATAACCTCCTCGGCGACCAGAAGGACAATGAGGAACTCGCCCGCGATCTCACCAACTACCGCAATGTGTCACCGCATACCCCGCCGACCTTCATCTTCCAGACGGACGAGGACACTGTGGTACCGGCGGAGAATGCCGTGCAGTTCTACCTCGCGCTGCGCAAGAACAAGGTCCCTGCGGAAATGCACATCTACCAGCGTGGGCCGCATGGCGTGGGTCTGAATCTCGGCGATCCGGTGCTTTCCACCTGGAGCCAGCATCTCACCGACTGGCTTCGCAACAATGGCTGGCTGAAGCCCGCCAAGCGCGCCGCGGTGGAGGGCACCGTGAACGTCAATGGCACTCCGGGCACCTGGGGGACTGTCATCTTCACCTCCGATGATCCTGTGGCGCCCGTGGCCGCCGCGCGGCTCATGAATGGCAAGTTCCAGCTTCCTGCCCGTGATGGCGCGGTGATCGGGAAGAACAAGCTGAAGGTGACCTTCAGCACCGCGAACCTCACGAACATTGTGGACGCGAACAATACGGGCGTGATGAACACCACGAAGGCCACACCCGATGCCACCGAGGAACTCACCTATGAAGTGAAGGAAGGCACGAACAAACTCGCGCTGGAGATCACGGTGAAGTGAGAATCAGCTGTTGAGGGTTCCTCTTCAGCCTCTTGCGTTCCTAAGTGGCTGCAGATTCCGGATTCAAGCCTGCAGGATGGCTTCGTCCCAATCCTTCCACACAGGATCAAAGCCGCGCTGGGTGAGCAGCGAAGAGATCTCCTGAGGACTGCGATGGTCCGAAATATCAAACTGTCCCGTGGCCTCATCACACGCGGACTTTTGCTGAAGCTCCACACGACGACCCTTCACCGTAAGGTGCAGGTCATCCCGCCCTTCACCCGTGTAGCCGCCAGGCTCCGTGTGGCTGCCCGCGCTCATGGTGGTGACGCAGATGGGCAGTAGCGCATCACGCAGGGCAGGAGATTCACGCGTGCTCAGTACGATGCCCACCTGCGGGAAGCAGAGGCGGAAGGCACAGAGAAGCTGGATGAACTTTGCGTCATCCACGGGGTGCTTTGGTTCAAAGCTGCCTGCCGCCGGGCGCAGTCGTGGGAAGGAGATGGTGTAGCTGGCTTTCCATCCGTGATTCTGCATGTACTCAAGGTGCGCCGCGAGGCCGAGTGCCTCCGTGCGCCAGTCGGCGAGTCCGAGCAACGCACCAAGGCCGATGCGCCGGAAACCACCCGCATATCCACGTTCCGGGCATTCCAGCCGCCAGTCAAAATCCTTCTTCGGACCAGCGGTGTGGTATTCATTGTAGGCCGCGCGGTCGTATGTTTCCTGATACACCACGAGGCCTTCGGAGCCTGCATGCACCATGCGTTCGTACTCGGGCTGCTCCATGGGGCCGACCTCAATGCCCACCGTGGGGATGAAGGGCTTGATGGCACGGATGCATTCCTCAAGGTAGCCGTTGGAAACAAACTTGGGGTGCTCGCCTGCCACCAGCAGGATGTGCCGGAAGCCCTGCGCTTCCAGATGCCGTGCTT